>NZ_JBFBAF010000004.1:0-124809 GCF_040682095.1 Amycolatopsis sp. NPDC051372 | reverse complement strand
TCGAGCTCCATCCGCTCGATCATCGTGAGCGCCTGCGCCTTCTGCAGCGCCCGCGCGTGCACATGCGGGACAAGTCGCTCGAAACCGGGCCGGCGGACGATGTGGCGGTACAGGGCCACCGGACCCGCGGCCGCGATCACGCACCCCACGAGCGTCCAACGCGAGCGCCACGAAGAGTTCGATACCCACATTGGCGTCCAGTCTTCGCCGTGGCGAGCCGCGCCCGGCGCTGTCACGACCGGTGATCGACCCGGTGCCGTCCGCCCGTTCGCGGGGGTGGTGGGGTCGGCGGGGGAGTGCGGGTCTGTTCGCGGCAGACGAGGGCGCTGGCCATCGCGTTGTCGTAGCCGACGAAGGCCAGAGCGAACTCCTGGCCGTCACCGTCCGCGATCGCGGCCTCGAGAGTTTCCTGGGCGCCCGCGACGCGGCGGCGGTGGTCGGCGCCCTCGGCGAACCACCAGCGGGTGCCGACGTGGACGGACGTGGCCTCGGACAGGCGGCGCAGCTGGGGGCCGAGCTGGCGGCGGGCGGCGGTGCCGCAGCCGGCGAGCAGGGCGGTCCAGCATTCGCTGGCGGCGCTGTCGGTGACGCGCGCCTGGCGGAGCAGGGCGCGGGCGTCGAGGCGGGCAGCGGCGTCGACGGTGAGCGGGAGGAACGCCGGTGCCCTGGTGGTCACGGCCCGTCTCCTTCCTGGCTCGACGCGGTGGACTCGGTGACGGCGTGGATCGCCCCGTCGGCGATCCGCACGCGCAGGCGCGCGCCGCCCTCGATCTGGGAGACGGAGCGCAGCACCTGGAGGTTGCCTGCGTCGTCGGTGAATTGCACGACGGCGTAGCCGCGGGCCATCGTCGCGGCCGGGCCGAGGGCCGTCAGCCGGCCGCGCGCACTGGCGATTTCGGCCTGGTCCTTCGCGAGCAGGCCGAGCATGGCGCGCCGGCCGCGTTCGCGATGCATCTCGACGTCGTCGAGGCGGCGCTGGATCGGCCCGAGCGGGTCGGCGAGCGACGGGCGGCTGCGCAGCTGGGTGAGCAGCCGCGTCTGCGTGTCGACCCAGCCGTGCAGCGCGCGGCGGCCGCGGTCGCGCATCTGGCGGACGCGGGCGGTCTCCTCGCGCACGTCGGGCACGATGCGCTTGCTCGCGTCCGTCGGCGTGGAGCAGCGCAGGTCGGCGACGTGGTCGAGCAAGGGCGTGTCCGGCTCGTGCCCGATGGCGCTCACCACCGGCGTGCCCGCGGACGCGACGGCCCGGCACAGCGCCTCATCGGAGAACGGCAGCAGGTCCTCCACGCTGCCGCCACCGCGGGCGATCACGATCAGGTCCACTTCCGGGTCTTTGTCCAACGTGGACAGAGCGCGGAGGATCTGCGGCACGGCCTGCGGGCCCTGCACGGCGGTGTTCACGACCTTGAACAGCACGTGCGGCCAGCGGGCCTGCGCATTGACGAGCACATCTCGCTCCGCCGCCGAAGCGCGGCCCGTGATGAGGCCGATGCCTTGGGGCAGAAAGGGAATCGGCCGCTTTCGCTCGGGGGAGAACAGGCCTTCGGCCGCGAGCAGCTTGCGCAGCCGTTCGATGCGCGCGAGCAGCTCGCCGATGCCGACGGCGCGGATCTCGTCGGCGCGCAGGCTGAGCGTGCCGCGCCCGAAGAAGAACGACGGCTTCGCGTGCACCACCACGCGGTCGCCTTCGCGCAGCGGCGTCGCGAGCTCGCGCACGAGCCACATCGGCGCGGTCACGGACATCGAGACGTCAGCCGACGGGTCGCGCAGCGTCAGGAACGCCGTCTGCGTGCCGGGGCGCGCGTTGATCTGCGTGACCTGGCCCTCCACCCACACGGCGCCGAGGCGGTGGATCCAGTCGCCGATCTTGCGCGCGACGGTGCGGACGGGCCAGGGGTTCTCGGCGCTGGTCGAGGGGTCGCTGCTCACTGGCCTTCCGCGTCGTCGCCCGGCCGGCTCGCCTCTTCTTCCGCCTTGCGCGCGTTGCCGATGCGCCGCGCGAGCATGCCGGTGAACGACGCGCGGTCGGCGTTGGCCTTCTCGTAGTCGAGGATCTCCTCGAGCTGCGGCACGGTCAGGCGGCGCAGGCGGGCGCGCAGCTGGGGCAGGGTGAGCTCGTCGTAGCCGGCCAGGCCCGCGGGGCTGCCGGCGCTGTCGTTCTCGCCGTCGGCGTGCTCCTCGGCCAGGGCGCGCTCTTCCTGCGTCCACGGGTCTTCGGGTTCGTCCGTGAGCCCGGGCAGGTTCGGGCGGTGGCCGTTGGCCTGCGGCTCGGGCAGGTCCTCGACGGGCACCAACGTGGGCCGCGTCGGCAGGTCGGGCTCGACGTCCTCGTCGAACGTTGCCCAGCTGGGCGTGTCCTCGACCGGGCGCAGGCCGGACAGCGCGTCGTCGCCCTTGATCGCCAGCTCGGTGACGTGTTGCTGGACACGCATGGACAGCTGGAGGACCTGGCTGACGACGGTCACCGGCAGGCCGGTGATCTGCTTCGGGAGCTCACGAACCCGCTCGGCGGTGGTGACGGCGAGGCCCGCGGCGACCCGGAGGGGGAGCGGGAGTGGCTTCATGCCGTCTAGCGTGCCGTATGTGGGCCATCCTGCCCAACCGAACGGGTGGGTTGGGGCACAGGACGTGACTCCCGGCACAGCCCGGATGGGCGCCGACGTCATCCGAAAGAGGACTTCGAAGCCGGTACGGCACAGCCCGTACCCTGGGGGCATGACTTCTGCGAGTCCCGGAACCGAGCCCGCCGGTACCCCGACGATCTCCCAGTCCGGCGCCGCCAAACGCGTGTTGCTCGCGAAGCCGCGCGGCTACTGCGCCGGAGTGGACCGCGCGGTGATCGCCGTGGAGAAGGCGCTGGAGCTCTACGGCGCGCCCGTCTACGTGCGCAAGGAGATCGTCCACAACCGCCACGTCGTCGAGACCCTGCGCGAACGCGGCGCGATCTTCGTGGACGAGACGTCGGAGGTGCCCGAGGGCGCGCTCGTCGTGTTCTCGGCCCACGGTGTTTCGCCCGCGGTGCACACCGAGGCGGCCGACCGCAACCTCCGCACCATCGACGCGACCTGCCCGCTCGTGACGAAGGTGCACAAAGAGGTCAACCGCTTCGCCAAGGACGACTACGACATCCTGCTGATCGGCCACGAAGGCCACGAAGAGGTCGAGGGCACCGCGGGCGAGGCACCCGACAAGGTGCAGCTCGTGGACAAGGCCGAGGACGTCGACAAGGTCGAGGTGCGCGACCCGTCCAAGGTGATCTGGCTCTCCCAGACCACCCTTTCGGTCGACGAGACGATGGAACGCGTCGACCAGCTGCGCGAACGCTTCCCCGGCCTGGCCGACCCGCCCAGCGACGACATCTGCTACGCCACCACCAACCGCCAGGTGGCCGTGAAGGCCATGGCGCCGGAGTGCGACCTGGTGCTGGTGGTCGGCTCCTCGAACTCCTCGAACTCCAAGCGCCTCGTCGAGGTCGCCCTGAAGGCGGGCGCGCGGTCGTCGTACCTGATCGACTTCGCTTCGGAGGTCGATGAGGCCTGGCTTTCGGGGGTGTCGACGGTGGGGGTCACTTCGGGCGCCTCGGTGCCGGACGTGCTGGTGATGGACCTGCTGACCTGGCTGGCCGAGCGCGGTTATGGGCAGGTTGACGAAGTGACGACGGCGAACGAGAAGATCGCGTTCGCGTTGCCGAAGGAGCTTCGGAAGGCTGCGAAGTCGGAGTCCTGACGCGGTTCTCGGCTTTGAGGCCGCGGTGGCCGCCGGATTTTCCGGCGGCCACCGCGGCTTTTTCGTGTGGCCGCCCTTGAAGAAGCCGGGATGCACGAAGGCCGCCGATCCGGGGTGGATCGGCGGCCTTCGGCGTGGTCCTGGTGTTGAAGCCCAGCTGTCAACGCTGTCGGGTCAGGACTCGTCGTCCCAGGGGCGCGGGCGGCGCGGCGGTTCGCGGCGCGGGGGACGCGGCCGGCCGGGCGGGGGTTCGTCGGCGCGGGGGCGGCGGCGGGGCGGGGGCGCGTCGCCGCGGGGGTCGCGGCGGCGAGGGTCGCCCTCGGGCGGGCGGGGGCGGCGGCCGTCCGGCGGCGGCTTGCGCGCGCCGCGGGGGGCGGGGTCGCCGGGTTCGCGGCGCGGGCGGGCGCCGGGGTCCGCAGGCGGCCGGGGCCGGCGCGGGGGCGGGCTGTCGAGGTCGCGGTCGCGAGGCGGGCGGCGCGCACCGGCGGGCGGCGGAGCCTGGCCGGCGCCCGCGGGACGACCCGAGCCCGGCGGGCGCGTGCGCGGCCGAGCGGGCGGCTCGTCGCCGTCTTCGCGGCCGCGGGGCGGCTTGCCGTCCTTGAGTTTCACGGCGGCGTCGGGGTCGCGTTCCCGGAGGATGCGGAAGAACCCGAACAGCAGCGTGACACCGGTGGTGATCGCCATCGTCGGGAAGCCGTTGATCAGCGGCGTGCCGACGTTGAGCAGCTTCGACAGGGTGTCGCTGCCCGAGCCGGACCCGCCGGTCAGGAGCACCACACCGGGCACCGTGACGGCCAGCACCAGCGGCGGCTGCACCATCGGTCCGAACAGAGCGCGTCTTTGCACCGCGCCCACCGCGAGCACGGCCCCCACGAAGTAGCCCGCCTTGAAAACGAAGTCGAGGCTGCCCTTGGTCTTCTCATCGATGATGGCGCCCAGCACGGCCAGGCCGAAGCCCACGAGGACAGCCGCCCACCAAGGCAGGCCGCGCCTCTCGCCGACGACGAGACGCTCGTCCCAGGGCACGGTGGCGTCTTCGGCATCAGGATCGCTCTGGCGATCGCGTATCGCGGTCACGAGGCAACACCGTAGCCGTTACTTGTCACGATCTTGCTGCCACTGCCGAAGACCGCCCTGACCAGCCACCCGGCAGCGTGACGTGGGTTGCCGACCGCCGGAACACGTGGTGCCGGGCGGGCCGTCGCGATGCGGACCGCATCCGGTCCGTGGTCTGGTCACCTGACCTGCGGATACAGCCCACTGGTCTGGTCCGACTCATCGTCCCGTCGACGCTTCGACGCCGGCCACCCCGTCGCGCACCGGCCGCGGCGGGCGTCGACGCGGAACGTTCCCGCTCCCCGGAAGCCTCACAGCGACGGAACCAAACCCGGGGCAGCGCAAATGCCCCATCGGCCCCGAACCGGCCACGGCCGGTACACACCGTGACGAGCCGTGCGGCCTCGGCTGCCGAGGCCATGAGCCACGCCGGGCGGGCCGCCGCTGCCTCGGATTGCCGTCGGCTCGGTGCTGTTTCGCACGTCCGATGCCGGTGACGGGCCTCCGGGCGAGTTCGTCACGGGTGCCGCAGGTCGTGCGGGCGTGAGCACCAGCGCGGCAGACCATCGGCCACCGCTCGGCAAGGGCTGCCCGGCGAAGGGCCGAGGAGGCGCCGTCCGCACCTTGCCGTTGGCTCTCGGCTCCTTTCCTCACCTCCGGCACCGGAGATGAGCTGCCGGTCGCGTTTGTCTGGCGCGCTGCAGATTGCGCGGGTTCGACCACCAGGGCCGCAGACCACCAGTCGCGCGCACCAAGCGCTGCCGACCGAGCACCGAGCAGGAGCTCGCCTCGCCTTGCTGCCGGCTCGGCTCCCCTTGTACGTCCGGCTGTACGTCCGGCGCCCCGCCGGGCGCGTCTTTGTGGGTGCCTGCCGCGGTTCGTGCGAGCCCAGCCGCCAGCTGCTGTGGCCCGTCAGCTACGACTGACGGCCCGGTGACGGGCTGCCGGCCGCGTCCGTCGGGCGCTGCAGGTCGTGCGGGCGTGACCACCAGCGCAGCAGATCATCGGCCACCATCCGGCAGGGGCTGCCCGGCGAAGGGCTGCGAGAGAACCGACCTCAGCTAGCCGCCAACTCGTCCCCCTTCCGTACCTCCGGCACCGGCGACGGGCTCCCCGACGCGTCCGTCAGGGGTGCCACCGTCGCGCGGAAGCTCTCCAGCGCCTCCAGCTCCCGCCGTCGCGCGGAGAGGAAACGCTGCAAGTGCGTGCTCGTCAGGTTTAGCGCCTCGACCGCGTTCCCCGCTGAACGGTGCGCGGCCGCAGCCCCCGCGCGGACCTGCTCGACGTCCTCCACCAGCGCCCGGTCGCTCGCCGCGAAGAGGGCAGCCGACGCCAGTACCCCGAACCCCGTCGGTCCACACAGGAACACCCGGCGGTCGATCAGCCAGCGCAGCAGCTCCGGGTCGGTGTCGAGCGCGGCGACCACGGCCGCGTCGGACGGGACGAACATGATCGTGCCGTAGATCGCGTCGGCCCAGCGCTGGTAACCCTTGCCGGCGAGCTCGGCCGCGCGGGAACGGATCTGGCGCACGTGGGCGCGCAACGCGTCGAGCCGTTCCTCGGGATCGTCGGTCTCCACGGCCTCGGCCCAGATCGCCATGCTCGCCTTCGCGTCGACGGGCACGGTGCGGCCGCCGCCCACGCGCAGCACCATGTCCGGCTTCGCACTGCCGCCGCCCGCCAGGTCGGTCTGCAGCGTGAAGTGCAGTTCTTCGCGCAGTCCCAACGCGCGCGCGGTCTCGACCAGTACCTGCTCGCCGAGCTCACCGCGTCCGCTGATCGACGCGAACGCCACCTCGTACCGCCGCAACGCCAGCTGCTGCTGGTCGTTCTTCGCGCGCTCGGCCGCCACGAGCCGCGCCGCCGCGTCGGCCCGGCGCATGCCGTCGCCGTAGAGCCGCCACAGCAGCGCGACCGCGATGCACAGGAGCAGCGCGAGCACGACGGCCGCGGTCGTGATCACCGTCTCCACCCGAGTCTCCTTTCCCTGCCAACTCACCCGGACCGGTCGGAACGGCCGGTGCCGATCGACGCGGACATCATGGCGGACCGCACCGACAAAAACCGGCACGCTCAGTCGCGCTGCGTAGCTGACCAGCGCGTTCACCGGTTCGGTGGTCGGCGTGTCCACCAGGGCCCTGATAGGGTTCGTACACACGTTCGAGTGGCTCTCCGGCGAGTCTCCGCGGTTTAGTCGTGATCGCCTCTTACCGTGGTTGCCGTGAGACTCCTCCACACCTCCGACTGGCACGTCGGCCGCACGTTCCACGGCGCCGACCTGCTCGCCGAGCAGGAGGCCGTCCTCACCCACCTCGCCGAGCTCGTCACGAGCGGGCACGTCGACGTCGTGGTGGTGGCAGGCGACATCTACGACCGCGCGGTCCCTTCGGCCGAAGCGGTCCGAGTCGCGACCAAGGCCATGAGCCGCATCCGCCAGGCCGGCGCGCAGCTCGTGATCACGCCCGGCAACCACGACTCCGCAGCACGGCTGGGCGCCTTCGCGGACTTCGCGGCGGCCGGCGGTCTGCACCTGCGCGCCACCATCGCCGGCCTCGCCGAACCCGTGCTGCTGAACGACGAACACGGTGACGTCGCGATCTACGGCATCCCGTACCTCGAACCCGAGCCTTCGCGTCACGCCCTCGGCGTGCCTGAAGCGCGCGGCCACACCGGCGTGCTCACCGAAGCCATGCGCCGGGTACGCGAAGACCTTGCCACGCGGGCGAAAACGCGGTCCGTCGTGCTGGCCCACGCCTTCGTCACGGGCGGCGCGAGCAGCGAATCCGAACGCACCATCGCCGTCGGCGGGGTCGAGCAGGTTCCGGGTGACGTCTTCGACGGCGTCGACTACGTCGCACTCGGCCACCTCCACGGCCCGCAGACCCTCGCCGAGCACCTCCGCTACTCCGGCAGCCCGCTCGCGTACTCGTTTTCCGAAGCGCGCCAACGGAAATCGGTCTGGCTCGTCGACCTCGACGCGGCTGGGCTCGCCGAAGTCCGCCGCCACGAACTGCCCGTGCCACGCCCACTCGCGACGTTGCGCGGCGAACTGCAGGAGCTGCTGGACGCGCCGGAACACGAGGAATGGCGCGACCACTTCCTCTCGGTCACGGTCGTCGACCGCGTGCGCCCGGTCGACGCGATGCGCCGCCTGCGCGAACGTTTTCCGTACGCGGTGCACCTCGACTGGGAGCCGGAAGGCGGGCTCGCCGGCGCGCAGCTGAAGTACGCCGACGCCGTCCGCGGGCGCACCGACATCGAGATCGCCCGCAGCTTCCTCGACGACTGCCGCGGCGCGCTCCCCACGGAAACCGAGGAACGGCTGGTGTTCCTCGCGCTCGAAGCGGCCAACCGGGCGGCGGTGGCGAAGCTGTGAGGCTGCACCTGCTGGAGGTCGAGGCGTTCGGTCCGTACGCGGGCCGCGAGGTGGTCGATTTCGACGCGCTCGGCGCAGACGGCCTCTTCCTGCTGCACGGCGACACCGGCGCCGGCAAGACCACGCTGCTCGACGCCATCGCCTTCGCGCTGTTCGGCGTGGTCCCGGGCGCACGGGGTGATGTGAAGCGGCTGCGGTGCGACGTCGCCGCGCCCGAGCAGCTCACCGAGGTCGTGCTGGAGCTGACGGTGCAGCGCCAGCGGCTGCGGATCGTGCGCAGCCCGGAGTACCAGCGCGCGAAGAAACGCGGCGACGGGTTCACCACGCAGCAGGCGAAGGTGTCGCTCACCTGGGTCGGCGAGCCGCCGGCCGGGCTGCCGCCCGACGGGGTCATCCGGATCGACGAGGTCGCGCGGACCGTCGAACGTTTGCTGGGGATGACGGCCGCGCAGTTCTTCCAGGTCGTGTTGTTGCCGCAGGGGGAGTTCGCGAAGTTCCTGCGCTCCGACACCACCGAGCGCGAGAAGCTACTGGAGCGGCTCTTCGGCACCGAGCGGTTCTCCGACGTCGAGCGCTGGTTCGCCGACCTGCGCGCCGAACGTGGGCGGGCGCTGGAAAAGCGGCAGCAGGAGCTGCGGGAGCTCGTCGCGCGCTACGCCCAGGAAGCGCAGCAGGAGCCGCCGGAAGAAGACCGGGCGGAGTGGGTCGACGCCGTGCTCGCGGAGGTCGCCGCACGCGCCGAAGCGGCGGAAACCGAAGCGGCACAAGCACGTTCGGCCGCGACCAAGGCAGAGACCACGTTGCGGGAAGCCGAGGAGGACGCCGACCGCATTCGTCGCGTCCGCACCGCGCACACGCGTCTCGCGCAGATCGCCGAGACGGCGGCCGAGCGCGCGGAGTGGACCGAGGAGATCGCGGCCGCGCGGCGGGCGTCGGCCGTGGTGCCCGAGGTCGAGCTGCTGGAACGGCGGAGTTCCGAGCTGGGCGACGCGCAGCTCGCCGAGGCCGATCACACGCGGGCCTTGAGGGAGCTGGGTTTCGACTCCGTCGGCCTCGCGTCGGCGGACCTGCGTGAGCGCGCCGGATCGTTGCGCGAGGAAGCGGGTGCGCTCGCCGAGCTGGTCGCGGAGGCCGAGCAGCAACGCGTCGACACCGAGCGGCGAGACGAGCGGAAGGTCGCGGCCGGTGCGGCGGCCGAGCGGGTCACCGAGCTGCAGACGCGGCTGGCGGAGCTGCCGGAGCGGCTCACGGCTGTGCGAGGCGAAGCCGCGTCGGCGGCCGAATCGGCGGCGAAGCTGGACGGTGCGAAGGCGCGGGTCGAGGAGCTGACTGTCGTTTCGCGCGCGGCCGCCGAGCTGCCGGAGGCCGTCGCGAAGGTCGGGCGCGGTGAGGCCAAGCTGCGTGAGGTCGTGGACGCACACCAGGCGGCTCGTCAGCATCGGCTTGACCTGCGGGAACGTCGGCTGGAAGGCATGGCCGCCGAGCTGGCCGCGAGCCTGGCCGACGGCGCGCCGTGTCCGGTGTGCGGGTCGGCCCAGCACCCGGAGCCGGCACGGCACGGGGCTGAGCTTGTGGACCCAGCCGAGGAACGGGCCGCGGAGGAGTCCGAGCAGAAGGCCGGTGCCTTGAGGCAGCGCGTGGTGTCCGCGCTGGAGGAGGCGAAGGCGCGGCTGGACGCGTTGCGTGAGCGGCTGGGTGAGCGGACGGCCGAGTCCGTGGCCGCGGAGCTGACGGAGGCTCGCGCGAGCGTGGGGGCGTTGTCCGAGCAGGCCGCGCGGAAGGACCGGCTTGCACGGCAGGTCGTCAAGCTGGAGCAGGAAGCCGACCAGCTGGCGGAGCACCGGCGGCTGGCCGACCAGGCCGTCACGGAGGCACAGGCTGAGGTCCGCGCGCTGGAGGAACGGCTGGCCGAACGCTCGAAGCGGCTGCTCGAAGGGCGTGGCGAGTTCCCGGACGTCACGGCGCGCCGGCGGCATCTGCTCACGTTGGCGGGTGCGTTGGATTCCGTCGCCGAGGCGCGCACGGCAGTGGATGGTGCGGAGTCCCGGCTCGCCGAGCAGCACGGTCTGGTCGAAATCTCCTTGCATGCCAAAGGTTTCGCCACGTCGGAAGAGATGCGTGGCGCGGTCCGCTCCGACGAGCAGGTCACGAAGCTCGAACAAGGTCTCGCCGAAGCCGAGGCGACGGCCGCGGGGGCGCGCGAGCTGCTGGCGCAGCCCGAGCTGTTCGGCATCTCGCCCGACGACGTCGTCGACGTCGCGCCACTGGGCGAAGTGGCGAAGGCCGCGCGTGAACGGGCGGACACGGCGTTCGCGGCGCTGAAATCCGTGGCGGCGCAGCACGGTGAGCTGAAGAAACTGGCCGCGCGGATGGGCAAGGCGCTCGCGGAGTTCGAGCCGGTCCAGAAGGAGTACGACGAGCTGCGCGCACTGTCCGAAGTGGTCAACGGCCGCGGCCAGAACTCGCGCAAGATGTCGCTTCGCTCGTACGTGCTCGCCGCCCGGCTGGAGGAAGTCGCGCTCGCGGCCACCGCCCGGCTGCGCACCATGAGCCAGGGCCGCTACTCCTTCGTGCACTCCGACGCGGCCGGCGCACGCGGCACTCGCGGCGGCCTCGGCCTCGACGTGCTCGACGACTACTCCGGCGCCGTCCGCCCCGCGAAAACCCTGTCGGGCGGCGAATCGTTCCTCGCGTCGCTCTCGCTGGCGCTCGGCCTGGCCGACGTCGTCGCCGGCGAAACCGGCGGTGCGCTGCTCGACACCCTGTTCGTCGACGAGGGTTTCGGCACCCTTGACGCCGAAACCCTCGACGTCGTGATGAACATCCTCGACGAGCTCCGCGCGGGCGGCCGGGTCGTCGGCCTCGTCTCGCACGTCGAAGAACTCCGCCAACGCATCCCGACCCGCCTGCGCGTGCACAAGTCACGCACCGGCTCACGGATCGAGCTCCGCATGGCGTAACTCAGGGCGAGACGTGGCCTCCGCGCTGCGGCGCGGAGGGTTGTGGGACTGCCGACGAGAAGTGCGGCCTGCCTGTTCAGACAGCCTCGCTCGTGAGCGGCCAACGGTTGGCGTCAGCTCCCAGCAGAAGCAGCCTATGGCGCTGCCGGGTGCAATGGGAAGGCGGCGGTCGCGTTCCGGGAGCCGGCTGATCCTGTTGCGCGGGGGGCCATGGGGCTGCGGACGAGGAACAGCGGCGTGCTTGCTCAGACAGCCTCGCTCGTGAGCAGGCGACACCTGGAGTCAGGGCCCGGCGGAAGGTGCTGATGTGGCAGCCGGTCAAGCGAACGGCCGAATTCCGAGCGCAGGCAGCTGCCGTGGTCGCGGACGGTAGGGGTCGGCTGCGTAGGTCAAGCGGCCTCGTGCATGAGCAGCCAGCGCTTCGCGTCCGTACCCCAACGAAAGTTGCCCACCGCCCCGCCGGTGCGGACGATGCGGTGGCAGGGCACGAAGAGGGCGGCGGCGTTGCGGGCGCAGGCCGAGGCGGCGGCGCGGACGGCCGTGGGGCTGCCCGAGAGCGTGGCGTACTCGGCGTAGCTCACCGGGCGGCCCGGCGGGACCTTGCGCAGCATGTCCCACGCGTGCTGGCGGAAGGCGCCGGAGCGTTGGCGGACCTCGATGTCGTCGACGGCGTCCAGTTCGCCCGCGTGGTAGCGGCGGACGGCGGTGGTGACGGGGCCGAGGTCGCGGCGCTGGGTGAGCGTGGCCGGGGCCAGGGACGGGGAGATGAGCGTGGTCAGCTCGGCGACGTCGGCGGTCCAGCCGGAGGCGAGGACGGCGCCGTCGCCTGTGACCACGGCGGTAAAGGGGCCGATCTTGGTGTCCACAGTGGACCAGAAGGCGGCGCTCACGAGAGGTTCTCCTCGGGGTCGAACATCTGCAGGTATCGGGTGGCGTACGAGCTCCATGGCCGCCAGCCGCAGGCCGCGCCGGGCAGGTCGAGGCCGAGGGCGGCGGCGGAGCGGCGCACGGCGGGGTCGGTGGTGAGCAGGACGTCGGGGGCGCCGAGCACGCGCATCAGGACGTAGTCGGCGTCGATGCCGAGCGAGAGCAGCTCGGCCCGCAGCTCACCCGGATCCCGGCCGACGTGGGGGTCGAGGCTGCCGTCCGCCAACGCCGCGGCGACCGCCTTGACGTGCGGTTTCACGTCGGCGGCAGCCACGACCTCGGGTGTCGGGAACAGCGTCGTCAGGGTGTCCATCGGCGGCTCACCGGACGGTACCCGGGGGCCGAGCGCGGCGACGGAGGCGGCGGCTGAGCCGAGCGCGGCGCGCAGGACCAGCTCTGGCCCGTCGACCGCACCGGGCACGCGCAGGCCCGGCACCTTCGTGACCAGCGGCGCGAGCACCGGATCCGCACCGAGGACGCGCGCGACGGCCTCTGGATCTGCGTCGAGATCGAGCAGCCGCCGGACGCGGGAGACCGCGCTGCCGAGGTCGCGCAGGTCGGTCAGCGCGAGGTCGCACCGGACATGATCCGGTTGCGGCGATAGCCACACCAGGCCGGGGCCGTGGGAGAGGCGCAGCGTGCGGCCGTAGCCGGTGATGCCGTCAGCGCTCTGTTCGACCGCCTCGATGCCCGGCAACGCACGCGACGCGTGGTAACGCAGCACACCCTGTGCGTCGAACGGTGCGCGGAACGGCAGGCGCAGGCTCAGCCGTGTCGAGCCGGTGGGTTCGGCGCGGCGGCCGCGACGCAGTGAAGCCGCGCGAAGCTGCGAAGGCGTCGTCGCGAAGACCTCGCGGATCGTCTCGTTGAACTGCCGGATGCTGGAGAACCCGGCGGCGAACGCGACGTCGGTCAGCGGCAGCGCCGAGAGCTCGATGAGCAGCCGCGCGGAGTGGGCACGGTGGGCGCGGGCGAGCGCGAGCGGGCCGGCTCCCAGTTCGGCGGTGAGGACGCGGCCGATCTGGCGTTCCGAATAGCCGAGCCGCCGCGCCAGGCCGGGCACGCCTTCGCGCTCGACGAAGCCGTCGGAGATCAGGCGCATGGCGCGGGCGGCCAGATCGGCGCGGACGTTCCAGTCGGGTGAACCCGGCACGGCGTCGGGCAGGCAGCGCCGGCACGCGCGGAAGCCGCTCGCCTGGGCGGCGGCCGACGTGGGGAAGAACCGCACGTTCTGGGCCTTCGGCGTGATCGCCGGGCACGACGGGCGGCAGTAGATGCCGGTGGTGCGCACGGCCATGATGAACTGGCCGTCGAACCGCTGGTCGCGGGCGGTGACGGCCCGGTAGCAGCGCTCGGTGTCGCGCCAGAGCGGGGCGGTCTGGGTGGCCATGTGGTCGATGGTGCCAGCAGGTCGCGGGCTTGGCTGGCGGGAATCCGACACGGCGTTACCGGGTCGGCCGGGGCGTTGGCCGGGCACGTAGACTTCACTGTCGTGAGTCTGACCCTCGGTATCGTCGGCCTGCCCAACGTCGGCAAGTCCACCCTGTTCAACGCGCTGACGCGCAACGACGTGCTCGCCGCGAACTACCCGTTCGCGACGATCGAGCCCAACGTCGGCGTCGTCCCGCTGCCGGACCCGCGGCTCGACAAGCTGGCGGAGATGTACAGCTCGGAGAAGATCGTGCCGGCTGTCGTGTCCTTTGTGGACATCGCGGGCATCGTGAAGGGCGCGTCCGAGGGTGCCGGGTTGGGCAACAAGTTCCTCGCGAACATCCGCGAGGCCAACGCGATCTGCCAGGTCATCCGCGTGTTCGACGACCCGGACGTGGTCCACGTCGACGGCCGCATCGACCCGTCGAGCGACATCGAGACCATCAACACCGAGCTGATCCTCGCCGACCTGCAGACGCTCGACAAGGCCCTGCCGCGCCTCGAGAAGGAGGCGCGCACCAAGAAGGAGGCGCGTCCGGCGCTCGAGAACGCGCAGCGCGCCAAGGAAATCCTCGACGCGGGCCGGACGCTGTTCCAGGCACAGAAGGAAGTCGACTTCGAGGCGCTGCGTGAGCTGAGCCTGCTGACGACGAAGCCGTTCCTGTACGTCTTCAACGCCGACGAGGGCGTGCTGACGGATTCCGGTCGCCGCGACGAGCTGGAGAAGCTCGTCGCCCCCGCCGACGCTGTCTTCCTCGACGCGAAGGTCGAATCCGAGCTGCTGGAACTCGACGACGAGGAGTCCGTGCGCGAGCTGCTGGAGTCCGTGGGCCAGGCCGAGCCGGGCCTCAACGCCCTCGCCCGCGCCGGCTTCCACACCCTCGGCCTGCAGACCTACCTCACCGCCGGCCCCAAGGAATCCCGCGCCTGGACGATCCCCCAGGGCGCCACCGCCCCCCAAGCCGCGGGCGTCATCCACACGGACTTCGAGCGCGGCTTCATCAAGGCGGAGATCGTGTCCTACGCCGACTTGATGGAGGCCGGCTCGATGGCCGCCGCGCGCGCCGCGGGGAAGGTGCGGATGGAGGGCAAGGATTATCTGATGGCGGATGGCGATGTGGTTGAGTTTAGGTTCAACGTCTGAGCCTGCTCTCCGTAAACGCGGTCCTTGTTCCGGCGTGGAAACTCTAAATTGACCCGGTGATCCGCGAACTGGAGGCCGCCCTCGCCGAGCACCGCGCGGCGCCGTTCCCCGCTCCCGAGGTCGTGCGGGGCCGGGACTACGGCTCGGTGTGCGCTGTGATGATCGACGCCGACATCTACGCGCCGTCGGAGCGGGTGTCTCGCGGAGAATTGCCGGCGGATGACCGGTGGAACTGGCTCGCGGAATGCGAGGCAAGACTGCAGGACTCGCTCGCCGAGTTCCCCGAAGCAGGGCGGCCGTACTACGCGCGGCTCCTGCGGATCGCCGAACTGGCGTTCCAGCGCATGGAGGCGATGGCGCCGACCCACGCCAGTTGACCGGAGGTCAGGTGAGCCCTGTTCGCTCGGTCAGACGTTCTCATCGAGGATTTCGCCCAGCTCCGTGCGCCGGCGCTGTCGGACCGTGGCGGCTTTCGTCACGGCCAGGCCGCAGAGCGCGAGCACGATCGCTGACACGGCGAGGAGCAGCCAGAACGTGCTGCCATCGGCAGAAGTGAGCGTGCCGACGAAGATGAAGACACCGACGAAGCCGTAGAACAATGCAAGCCTCACCTGCCTGGCGAATTGCTGTGCGTAGAGCTTGTGCTTCTGCCGGGCGGCGTCCAACGCTGCGGCCGATGGTGGTTCGCCGGCGACCGTGAACGGTCCGTCAGTGAGGTCGTGGACGGAGGTCGTTCCGGGCCGGGCGAGCTCCAGGCTGGGGCGCGCGCTGTCTTGTGCCACTCGGCGTACTTCCCAGCCCGCGGATTCTGCGGCGCGGCGGACGTCGTTCAATGGGATGGCCGGGTACTGACTGGCGTCCAGGAGGTAGCGGCCCTGGACGTCCGGCTCGGCAGCGGCCAGCTCACCCGCCAAGCGAGTACGCGCACTGCCGACCTCGGCAGGCTCGGTTCGCCGAGTGAAGTGCAGTGTCCAGGCTGTATCGCCGACGTCTTCAGCGCACAACATCCAGCCCTGCCCGCCGAGCACGTCCAGCAGCTCGGCTTTGGGGATCTCCCGATACTCCAGCCAGTCGAGGTCCAGCGAAGTGCCGGAGCCGAGGCTTTGCAGCCGGCACAGCTGACTTTCGCGACGGCGCCGCCGGGTCGCCCGCGGTGTGCCGGCCACCTGCGCGGCGAGGACCAGCACGACCAGCGACAGCGCGGGCAGCAGCAGCCAGAGTGCGATGGAGTTCGCGACCTTGTCAGACATCCAGTGACAGCTTCCGTCGCTGCTGAGGCGGCTTGAACTCGAGGCCGCGTGCTCCGTTGTAGGTCATCCGCTCGCCGACGTACCGGTAGCCGCGAGCGGTGGCCAGCTCTTTGATCATGTGGTCGCTCAACGGGTGCGCCGACCACACGGCGACCAACGCCGTGTCGGACCCCGGACGCAGTTTCGCCAGCTCGCGGTGCACCTGCTCGACGGCTTTGCCCAGCCGCTGGGTACGCCGGCGCAGCCGGTCGGCGAGCAGACTCAGCGCGACCAGGGCGACCACGCTCGCGCCGATCACGTTCGTCACCATGCCCTCCTCGTCATCATGGATTCACGCATCTAGTGTGGCGTTGATCGATTTGGTCGACGACGGATCGGTGAACGACACGCTGTTCACGATCCCGTTGAGGATCTCCATCAGGTACGGCCAGTCATCGAGACTCTCGCTGGACAGGCCGAACGTGGTAATCCGACGTCGGTCTGGGCACGCGAAGCTGACCTGTGCTTGACGGACCCGGTGCTCGGCAGGAGCCGGTTCGCCGAGCGGGCCGAACGGCACAGTCACCAACAGCTCCTCGGCGACGATCAGACCGTCACCCGCGGGAAACCGCTCCAGCACCACTTCACGTGGAGAGCCGGGCGTGCGCAGACCTCCTGCCGCGCCGGCGAGCGGACGTTCCGCGTGCAGGTCCGCAGCCTGGACGGTGACTGAAAACTGAGCGGTGACTATCCGGTGGGGGTCGGTCTCGGACCGAGCGCAGCACAGTCCCAGGTAGACGCCGCCGTGGTCGTTCAGCTCGGCGATCAGGTATTCCTGGCTGTAGGCGAGATGCAGTGCTTGACGCTCGGTGAGCCCGTGCAACGATGCCCGGAGCCGGTCGTAATTCCGCCGAACCCTGATCTCCGGATTCTCCGTCAGGTCGATCTCGTGTAACTGTTCCGGCACCTTGAAGGCCAGCGGCGCCTCGGTGCGTCCGGGATTGAGCAGATCCGAGATTCCCACGCTCACCTCGCGGTCAGGATGCCGGTGGCCAAACCGCCCCAGCCGGCTGCGTTCTTGGCATCGGTCGTGGCGTCGTGCGTGTCGAACAGGCCCGCTGCCGACGGCACTTGCAAAGCGACGTTGGTTCCGCCTTCGAACGCCTTCGCGACGTTCTGCGTCAGCGCGGGGTCAGTGAGCGCTCCGGTGCCCATCGCCTTGTCCGCCAGCCACTGCGCGGCCTTGCTCGGGTCCTTCATCTCGCTGATCACTCGCGGCATTTCGTCGGCGAACGCGCGCCCGCCCGCCGCCGCGGCGTCGCTCGCGGTGCTCAGGGCGCCACCGGCCCTGGTGACGTCGACCAGCCGGTCGACACCGGCGACGGCGTCACCTGCGGCGTTGAACCCCTTCGACACCGCGCCGATGCCGGGGATCAGCCCCACAACGTCGCCGCCGAGCGAGACCCAGGCGTTCGGGTCGTCGTACTTCTCGTTGACCACCATGTCCGCGCCGTGCGCGGCCAGTGCGACGGCGCCTGCACCAAGGGCGATCGGCCCGCAAATCGGGGTCAGAACGGGGATGAACGCCAGCGCACCGGCCACGGCGGACACGATGCCCGCGATGTCCCCGATATCGCCGAGGTGGTCCTTGAACCATCCCCCGATGTCGTCGAACATGCTGCCGAGCGAATCCCAGAACGACTCCTTGGGAGCCTCCTCCGCGGCATCTTTGAGAGCGTCCGCGCAGGTGTCCGCGTCGTCTTCCCATGCATCACGCACGTCTTCGGCCTGCCTGCGGAGATCTTCCACCCTGGCCCAAGCGGCGTTGGCCGCGCTGATCTTGTCCGTCGCCTCGTTGTGCATCGTGGCGTTGTCAGGCTGCTGCAGTGCAAGGTCTCGGGCGGACTCCGCGGCGGAGTTCTTCGCCTCGGCGTCACCGAGAGCTTTCCGACACTCCTCTTCCAGCTGCTTTGCCTTTTGCTGGTGCGCGTCGAGCCGGTCGGACCAATCGGCAAGAGCTTTGCCGGCCAGTGCCAACGATTTCTGGCCTTTGTCGAGGTACTCGGGTAGCTGGTCGAGCTTCCCGGCGAATGCTTCGGCGGCATCACCGGTCCAGACGTCTTTCTTGTCCTGGATGGATTTCAGCACGTTGAAGGCTTCGTCCGTGTAGGTGGCCGTGTCGCTGATTTGCCTGGCCAGTTCACGAACTGTGCTCACATTGCCGCGCGCCGGCTCGAACCGGAGAGACGGGTAGTCGGCGTCGCTCATCCAGCGGTCGCCTCCTCGATCTTGGCGGCCATGTGCTGGAGTGATCCCTTGAGACCTTCTTCCAGTTCGGCATAGCCTTGAACCGCGTTGTCGAGGCCGCCCTTGATGCCGGAGACGGCTTCCTTGATCTTCTTCAGCCCTCCGGCCCAGTCCGATGTGAAATCGGCACAGGCTTCGTCGAGATCGTCCGGGCCGATCGAGTCCGGACCGACGTCCTCCATGCGTTTGGTGGCCTGCTCGATGTTCTCGCCGACGCGGTCGAGATTCTTGCCGAGCGCCTGCAAACCGCCGATGTCGACGGTGAAGTCGGGCATGTCGAGGTCCCCCCTCGGGCATCGCGATGTCCAGTCCTGTTCGTCGGCAGGCGCCAGCAGCCGACGAAAGGCCCACCTTAGTCAAAATCGGGCGTTTCTGGTGCTGATTCGCCAGGTCCGGTGAAGGTGTGGACTGAATTCACGACAAAGTGAGGGGGTATCTCATCGAGGCGGCTGCATGTGCGCGCCGAGGGTGACGAGTCCCGAGGGCGAAAGAAGGCTCAGCCGAGCAGGCCGAGCACCACCAGAACCGCCAGCGTGAACGCCGTGGCGAACATCGTGATCCAGGCGCGCTGGGTGGCGGACAGGGTGGTGGGCGAGTTGTTCATCGCGTGTCCTAGCGGGGGCGGGGCGGGCGGATTCCGCTGGGATAGCGCGCTGATCAAGGGTGGTGTTACGGCCTGTGGTCGAGATCACGGTGGGCGCGGAAAGTGCGCCACAGGACCGCGCCGGCGGAGGCCACCATCAGGGTGAACGCGATGGTGCCGACGACGATTGCCTGGGTCATGGAAAGAGATCCCTCCTCGTGGAACGTACGAAGAGGGGACGTCTCAGACCGCGGAAGGTGTCGCGACAGTAGGGCGCGTCACACGGTGAGCGCGGCGTCGATCTGGCCGGCGAGCGCGAAGTCCTTCGAGGTGAGGCCGCCTTCGGAATGGGTGGAGAGGCGGAAGGTCACCGTGCGCCAGCGGATGTCGATGTCCGGGTGGTGGTCGGCGGCCTCGGCGAGTTCGGCGACGCGGACGACGTAGGCCACGGCGTTCGGGAAGGAAGACAGGGTCACCGAACGGGTGATCGTGGCGCCGTCGCGCTGCCAGTCGGGCACGGTGGCCAGGGCGGACGAGATCTCGGAATCGCTCAGTAGTTGCGCCATGTGTCCAATGGTGAACCCGTTTGGGCTACGCTGCACGGTTGCCACGGGAGTCCGGTACGCCGGGCTGAGAGGCGGGTGCCCGAGACCCGCGACCGTTCGCACCTGATTCCGGATCATGCCGGCGCAGGGAGGCCTGCTCTCCTTGCTCACGGCGAAGTGCAGGAGGGCAGATGATTCCGCGGACCGCACGCACGGTGCTGGGCCTGGCCACGGTCACGGTGCTGGCGAGCGCGTGCTCGCTGTCCGGCGGCTCGGGCGGCGACGCCCAGCAGACCCCGACGGTCACGCTCGTCACCCACGACTCGTTCGTCGCGCCGCAGGACGTGCTCGACGCGTTCCAGCGCCAGTCCGGGATCAAGCTCAAGATCCTCAAGTCGGGCGACGCGGGGGAGCTCACCAACAAGCTGGTGCTCACCAAGGCCAACCCGATCGGCGACGTCGCGTTCGGCGTCGACAACACGTTCGCCTCGCGCGCGCTGAACGAAGGCGTCTTCCAGGCCTACACGAGCCCCGAGGCCGACCGCGGGCCGCAGCGGTACTCGGTGGACCCGCAGCACCGCCTGAGTGCCGTCGATGTCGGCGACGTCTGCGTCAACATCGACCCCGCGTACTTCGCGAGCAAGCACCTGCCCGAACCCAAGACGTACGACGACCTCGCCGACCCGAAGTACAAGGACCTCACCGTCGCCGAGAGCCCCGCCACGGCGTCGCCCGGGCTGGCGTTCCTGCTGGGCACCGTGGCGAAGTACGGCGAGCAGGGCTGGCACGACTACTGGGCCAAGCTCAAGGCCAACGGCGTCAAGGTCGACAGCGGCTGGGAAGAGGCCTATACGAAGAACTTCTCCGGCTCCTCGGGCAAGGGCCCGCGCCCGATCGTGGTCTCGTACGCGTCCTCGCCGGCCGCCGAGATCGGTGACGACGGCAAGCCGCGCACCAAGGCGCTGCTCGACACGTGCTTCCGCCAGATCGAGTACGCCGGCGTCCTCGCGAACACCAAGCAGGTGCCGCAGGCCCAGAAGGTGGTCGACTTCCTGCTCTCGCAGCAGTTCCAGGCGACGGTCGCGGCCAACATGTACGTCTACCCGGCCCGCGAGGGCGTCGACCTGCCCGCCGGCTGGGCCGCGGCCGCGCCGCTGCCGCAGGACCCCGCGACTCTGCCCGCCGACCAGATCCAGGCCGGCCGTGAGAAGTGGATCGGTGAATGGCGCTCGCTCATGGGCGCGTAACGCAGGCGCAGACCGCGCGCACGGCGGGCCTGGCGCTGCTCGGACTGCTGCCCGTCGCGTTCCTGGTCCTGTTCTTCGCCTGGCCGGTCGTCGCGATCCTCGGCCGCGGCTTCTCGGCGGGCGGCGTGGACACCGTCCTGGCCGACGCGCAGACGTGGCAGCTCGCCGCGTTCACGCTGGTCAGCGCCGCCGCTTCGACGGTCGTCGCCGTGGTCGCGGGGCTGCCGGTGGCGTATGTGCTCGCGCGCGTGAAGCTGCCGGGCGTCGGGCTGGCGCGCACGCTGGTGCTGGTGCCGTTCGTGTTGCCGACGGTGGTCGTCGGTCTCGCGTTCCGCGCGTTGTGGCCCGACGGCGGCGTGTTGCCGCTGGTCCTGGCGAACGCGTTTTTCAACGTCGCCGTGGTCGCCCGGACCGTGGCCGGGCTGTGGAGCCACCTCGACCCGCGGGCGACGGAGGCCGCCCGCGCGCTGGGGGCCTCGCCGTGGCGGGCCTTCCGCACGGTGACGTTGCCTGCGCTCGGCCCGGCCGTCGCGTCGGCCGCGGCGGTCGTGTTCCTGTTCTGCGCCACCAGTTTCGGCGTGGTGCTCATCCTCGGCGGCGGCCGCTACCGCACGCTCGAGACCGAGATCTATCTGCGCACGGTCGACCTGCTGGACCTCTCCGGAGCGGCCGCGCTGTCGCTCATCCAGTTCGCCGCCGTCCTCGCCGCGCTCGCACTCGGCGCGATGGCCCGACGCCGCCGCGAGAACGCCGTGAAGCTCAAGCAGTCCGCTCCCCGGCGGCCGAGAAAAGGCGAGTGGTGGACGGTCGGTGCCGCCACGGTCGTGATCGCGCTGCTGATGACGCCGATCGTCGCGCTGCTGGTGGAGTCGGTGTCCACACCGGACGGGTGGAGCCTCGCCGGCTTCCGCGCGCTCGCGAGCACCGGCACGGACGACGCGCTGCAGGTCAGCGGCTGGGTCGCCGCCAAGAACTCGCTCGCCGCGGCCACCGACGCGACGCTGCTCGCGATGACGGTCGGCGTGCTGGCCAGCGTGGTGCTCGTCGCCCTGCGACGCGCACCCGGCCGCCTCGCCCGCGGCATGGGCGAGACGATGGACGCCGCCCTCATGCTGCCGCTCGGCGTCTCCGCCGTGACGGTCGGCTTCGGTTACCTCGTGACGCTTGACGCGCTGCCCGGCGACCTGCGCACGTCACCGCTGCTCGTTCCGCTCGCGCAGGCGCTGGTGATCATCCCGCTGGTCGTGCGGATGATCCTGCCGGTGCTGCGCGCCGTCGACGTGCGGCTGCGCCAAGCCGCGGCCACGCTCGGGGCGAGCCCGGCGCGCGTGTGGCGCGAGATCGACCTGCCGCTCACCGCGCGTTCGCTCGTCGCGGCCGCCGGGTTCGGCTACGTGGTGGCGCTCGGCGAGTTCGGCGCCACGAGCTTCCTCGCCCGACCCGACGCGCCGACGCTGCCCGTGGCCGTCGCGACGCTCATCTCGCGCCCGGGCGAGCTCAACAACCAGATGGCGTACGCCGCGTGCGCGCTGCTCATGGTCGTGACGGTCGCGGCCGTCGCGCTGATCGACCGCTTCGGCTCCGTGCGCGGGCACGGCACGGTGGGGGAGTTCTAGATGGCGCTGGCAGTGCGGGACCTCACGGTCCACTACGGCTCGTTCGCCGCGGTGCGCGACGCGCACCTCGACATCACCGACGGCGAGGTGCTGGCCCTGCTCGGACCGTCCGGCTCCGGCAAGTCGACGCTGCTGCGCGCCATCACCGGCCTCGAGCCCATGACGTCCGGTTCCGTGAGCTGGGACGGCACCGACCTCGCCACCGTGCCCGTGCACCGGCGCGGGTTCGGGCTCGTTTTCCAGGACGGCCAGCTCTTCCCGCACCGCGACGTCGCCGCGAACATCGCGTTCGGCCTGCGCATGCACGGGATCCCCAAAGCGAAGCACCGAGCACGTGTCGAAGAGCTGCTGGAATTGGTGGGGCTCAAGGGATTCGAGCGCCGGCGCGTCACCGAGCTGTCGGGCGGCCAGGCCCAGCGCGTGGCCCTGGCCCGCGCTCTCGCGCCCGAACCGCGGCTGCTGCTGCTCGACGAGCCGCTCTCCGGCCTCGACGCGGGGCTGCGTGAGCAGCTGGCCATCGACCTCGCGGATCTGTTGCGGCGCAGCAAGATCACCGCGCTGCTGGTCACCCATGACCAAGAAGAGGCGTTCACGCTCGCCGACCGCGTGGCCGTGCTCGACGCCGGGGAGATCCGGCAGGAAGGCGCCGTGCGCTCGGTGTGGCGCAACCCGGCGGACGACGACGTCGCGAAGTTTCTCGGCGCCACGTCGTTCGTCGACGGGCTCGCCGCGGGCGGGGTCGTGCACACCGATCTCGGTGATGTCACGCTCCCGGAACCCGAAGACGGTCCGGTGCGGCTCGGCTTGCGGCCGCACGCGTTGCGGGTGGCCGAAACCGGCGTGACCGGCGAGGTGACGGCCGCGGTGCACCGCCGGGAGCACCTCAGGCTGGTCGTACGACTGTCCGAAAAGGACACCGTGGACGCCGTCGCCCCCGTGACGGCCGACTTGCGTGCGGGCGATCCCGTCCGGCTCGCACTGGACCCGGACGGGATCGCGATCGTCGGCTGAAATCCCTCGAGCTCAGCCGTCTCGAGTGGCGAGCCGGCCGTAAGCCAGCGACAGCCCCACGATGATGTAACAAGCCGCCCGCAACGCACCTTCGGTGAGCATCGAGCCCGAGATCGGATCGGTCAGCACTTCGGTCGGGGCCTCACCCCAGTTGCGCGTGAGCAGGAACGGGTGCAGCCAGTCGAGCGAGGTCAGGAACCCCAGGATCGTGAACACGATGTCGCCGGCCAGCACCGAGGCCACCACGAGCATCGGGTGTTCCGTCCAGCTCGACACGGCCAGCGCGACCGCGCCGACGGCCCACAGCTGCAGCACGATCCAGCCCGCCACCAGCAGGATCCGGCCCAGCGCCGCGCCGAGCGACAACGTCGTGCCCGACAGCGTGAACAGCGATCCGGTGCCGTTGATGATCAGCCCGGTCACCACGCCCGTGACGCACATGGCCAGCACCGCGACCACGCACACGACCGCCACGCCGATGGCCTTCACCACCAGCAGCCGGCCGCGGCTGACCGGGGCGACGAGCCACGCGCGCAACGTGCCGTGGGCGGCTTCGCCCGCGAGCGCGTCGGCGCCGGCCATGGCCGAGGCCAGCGGCAGCAGCAGGGCCAGCGTCATCGTCAGCGCGGCGATGGGCAGCACCAGCGCGTTGTTCACGGCCGACGCGAGCAGCGCCGCGTCGCCGTCGGCCGGGCCACCGTCGGGCCCGCTGTCGCCGACGAGCGTGAGGCCGATGCCGATCACGATCGGCACCACGGCCAGTAGCGCGAGCACGGCCAGCGTGCGCGGGCGCCGGAAGATCCAGCGCAGCTCGGCCGCGACGAGCCGCGGCAGCGGCACCGTGTCGTGGCCCGTGCGGCTCACGGGTGCCGTGAGCGTCGCGGTGGTCATGCCGCCTCCGCGGAAGTGAGTACGTCGGCGGTGGTCATGCTTCCCCCTCGGATTCGGCGCCGGCCGGGTTCTCAGCGCCTTCGGTGAGCCGCGCGAACAGGTCCTCCAGCCCGGTTCGCGCGCGAGTCGCCTCGTGCACCTCGACGCCGGCGCCCACGAGCACCTGCAGCACCCGCGGCGCGGGCGTGGCGGTGAGGTCCGCGCGGACACCATCGGGCGTCAGCCGGGCCCCAATGCGGTTCTCCCGCAACACTTCCACGGCGTGTTCCGCGTCGGGCGTGCGCACGAGCAGCGCCGCGTTGCCCGACTCCAGCAGCTCGGCCAGCTCGCCCTGCGCGACGACGTTGCCCGACTGCAGCACGGCGACGTGGGTGCACGTCGCCTCGACCTCGGCGAGCAGGTGCGAGGACACGAGCACGGTGCAGCCGTCGGCGTGCAGCTCGCTGATGATGCGGCGGATCTCGCGCGTGCCGGCGGGGTCGAGGCCGTTGGTCGGCTCGTCGAGGATCACCATCCGGCGCGGCACGAGCAGCGCCGCGGCCAGCCCCAGCCGTTGCTTCATGCCGAGCGAATAGCCCTTGTACCGGCGGCGCGCGGCGACCGTGAGGCCCACGCGTTCCAGCGCCCCGTCCACGGCCGCGGGGATCGCCCCCGACGCCAGCCGCGGCTCGGCTGCGGCGAAGCGCAGCAGGTTGTCGCGCCCGGAGAGGAACGGGTGGAAGCCCGGGCCCTCCACCAGCGCGCCGACGTCGGGCAGCGCGTGCGGCGCGCCGTCGGGCATCGGCCGGCCGAGCAGCTCGACCTCGCCCTCGGTGGGCCGCACGAGGCCCAGCAGCATGCGGATCGTGGTCGTCTTGCCCGAGCCGTTGGGCCCGAGCATCCCGAGCACGGCCCCTTCGGGCACGTCGAGGTCGACGTGGTCCACCGCGACCGTGCCGCGGTAGACCTTGCGCAGCCCGCGCGTGCGCGCGGCGAGCGGGACCGCCGGGGCGGACACCTCCTCGGAGATGCCCGCCCCGGCTACCAGCGCGCTGGTCGTGTCGGTCACTTCTGGCCCAGCGCCTCGTACAGCACCTGCTCCGGCACCGCACCGGCGGCGAACCGCCCGTCGTCGGTCAGCACCGCGCCGCCGACCTTGGTGGTGAACAGGTAGCCGCTGCCCCAGGTGCCGTTCACGCGCTTGGCGAAGCGGCTGAGCAGCTGCTGCGGGTCGGCGCCCCGGCCCTCGGCCCCGGAGGCACCCGCCGGCGTCTTGCCGGACAGCGCGTCGGCCGGCACCTTGCCCGTGATCACGGTGTCCCAGCCGTCACCGACGAGCTTGGTGTCCTGCATGGCCTCGTCGGCCTTCGCCTTGGTCTGGTCGTCGACCTTCGCGGTCTTCTCCGTGACCTTGGCGCCCTGCGGCGGGGTGAAGGTGAACAGGTCGGCCGGCTGCGGCGCGAACTTCACCTCGTCGAACGCCACCTGCAGCGCCGGCGCCGTGGTTCCGTTGCTCAGCACGGAAAGCCGCAGCGGCATGCGCGTCTGCGAGTCCACGGCCACGCGGATTTCGCGCAGCAGGGTGCGTTCGGTCGGCTTCGGCGTGAAGACCAGCTCGTAGGCCGGGCGGTCGGCGACGTTCGCCGTGCCGTCCACGGAGACGGTGCTGTTCTCGCGCACCTTGGCCAGCAGTTCCTTGGTCGCCGTGGCCGGGTCGGCCATCTCGCCGGCACCCATGTCGTGCTTCGTGGCGACCTCGGCCGGGATAGTCGTCTTCGTGGCCGAGTTGTTGCTGGAGTGGTAGTCCCACACCGTGGTGCCGTCGCGGACGATCGTCTCCTGCGAAGCGCCGTTGGTCAGCGAGATCTTGGCCTTGCCGGTGCCGTCGCTGAACACGTGCGCGGAGTCGACGTTCAGCGCGCTCATCCCCGGGATCGCGCCGCCGGCGGCGCCCATCGCGGGCAGGCCGAGGTCGTTGCTCACGCTCACGGTGCCGTCGAACGGACCGGGGTTGGCCGTCATCACCGACTGCACGAGGTCTTCGGCGCTGATCGCCGGCAGCTTCGGCGCGTCGCCGGCCGAAGCCGGCATCGCGACCACCACGAGCCCCCCGACCCCCAGAGCGGTGCCGACGACGGCCGCGGTGATGGCCTTCTTCTTCGGATCCATGTCGTCTCTCCCTGTGTTTCCGAGCCCCAGTGTGCTCGGCTCCCGGAACCGACGCTTCCCTCTCGAGGCTGAGATTCCCCTGAATGCTCGGCCTCCGCGGCTGAGATCGCGCTGAGAGCTCGCGCACGACCTGCGCAAACCGGCCATGATGAAAATCGTGAAACCTCGGGTGCTGGTGGTCGACGACGAGCCGGGCGTGCTCAAGGCGCTGCAACGCGGCCTGCGCGCGGAGGACATGGACGTGGTCACGGCGGCCGACGGGCCGTCCGGGCTGCGGCTGGCGCGCACGGGCGCGTTCGACGTGGTGCTGCTCGACATCATGCTGCCCGGCCTGTCCGGCTATCGCGTGCTGCAGCAGCTGCGCGCGGAGAACGTGACGACGCCCGTCCTGCTCGTGTCCGCCAAGGACGGCGAGATCGACCAGGCCGACGGGCTCGACCTCGGTGCCGACGGTTACCTCGTGAAGCCGTTCTCCTTCGTCGTGCTGGTCGCGCAAGTGCGCGCGGTGCTGCGGCGCGCCGGGCCCGACGCTTCGCGCGGCACGCTGCGGCTCGGCTCGCTGGAGGTGGACCGCGCATTGCGGCAGGTGCGCTGGGACGGCACCGAGGTACCGCTGTCGCCGCGGGAGTTCGGGCTGCTGGAGGTGCTCGTGAGCCGCGCCGGCACGGTCGTCACGAAGGACGAACTGCTGCGCGCGGTCTGGGGCGAGGAGCAGGCCGTGACGCGCAACCTCGTCGAGGTCTACGTCGGTTACGTGCGGCGCAAGCTCGACGCGGTCGGCGCCGGCGCGCTGCTGCGGACCGTGCGCGGCCACGGTTACCTCGCGTCCGACGCGCAGCTGGACGAGGTCATGTGATCGGCACACCCTCCTGGTGGCGGGGCCGTTCGCTGCAGGTCCGGATCACGGTGCTGGCCATCACGATCACGCTCGCCTGCCTGCTCGGACTCGCCACGCTTGCCGCCAGCCGGCTCGAGCCGCTGCTCGTCGACTCCGTGGATCACGAGCTCACGGCGGCACTCGGGCCCGCGTCGGTCTCGGTCGCGGCGGGCCGGCCGCCGGCGGGCGCGGATCCGGTTTCGGTGCGCGTGCTGGACATCTCGGGCGCGCCGGTCGACGGTCAGCCACGGCCGCCGTTGAGCGGCGACGCGATCGGGCAGCTCAAGGCGGGCGTGCCCGTGCAGACGGATGGCGACCGCTGGCGAGGCCAGGTCGTGAGCGGGTCGGACGGCAGCCAGCGGCTGGTCGTCGCGGGCGCGGGCCTCGTCGGGTTCGCCGCGGCCGTGCACTCCGGCGGGTTGTGGCTGGTGATCGTCGCGCTGGTCGGCGCCGTGCTGGCGGGGCTCGCGACGTGGCTGGTGGTGCGCTTCGCGCTTCGGCCGGTGGCGCGGATGCGCGGCCTGGTGCGCTCGTTGCCGCCGGGTTCGCGGCTGCCGCTGCCGACGTCGCACGACGAGCTGCGCGCGCTGGCCGAGGAGTTCAACGCGCTGCTCGCCCGCCAGGAAGAGGTGAGCAGCCGCCTTCGCCGCTTCACCGGCGACGCGGCGCACGAGCTGCGTTCGCCCGTCGCGTCGATTCGCGTGCAGGCCGAGGTCGCCGTGACGAACCCGGATCCGGAGCTGGCGCAGGAGACGCTCACGGACATCCTCGCCGAGGCCGAACGCCTGTCGGCCCTGCTCGACGGCCTGCTGTCGCTGGCCCGTTCCGACGCCGGCGAGGTGCCACCATCCGAGCCGGTGGAGCTGGTCACGGAGGTGCGGGCGGCCGTGCACCGGCTGCCGGCCGGCGCGCCCGAGGCGCGGGTGAGCGCTGCCGTCGCGCAGGCGTGGGCGCTCGCGACGCACTCGGAGGTGGAGCTCGTGCTCGACAACCTCCTGCGCAACGCCTGCCGCTACGCCACCGGCCAGATCGTGGTGTCCGTGCTTGCCTCGCGCTCCGACGTCCGCGTGGTCGTGGACGACGACGGGCCCGGCATCGCGCCCGAGCACCGCGCCAAGGTGTTCGACCGCTTCTACCGCGTGGCCGACGACCGTGCCCGCTCGTCCGGCGGAACCGGCCTGGGCCTGGCAATGGTCGCCGAGGCCGTGCGCCGGCGGGGCGGGCGCGTACGCGTGGGGGAGTCGCCGGACGGCGGTGCGCGCTTCGAGGTCAGGTGGCGTGCGGATCGGGCCGCGGCAACCGGGTGAACGCCGTGCGGGACACTGGGCCGATGGACGGGGTCATCGTCGGGGCGGCGCTGGTGCGCGACGGGAAGTTGCTCACCCAGCAGCGGGCGTGGCCGCCGCACCACGCGGGACAGTGGGAGTTGCCGGGCGGGCGCGTCGAAGAAGGCGAGACCGACTCGTACGCGCTGGCTCGCGAGTGCCAGGAGGAGCTCGACGTCGCCGTCACGGTGGGCGGGCGCGTCGGTGACGAGGTGCCGCTGCCGGGCGGGAAGGTGCTGCGCGTGTACTCCGCCGCGCTGATCTCCCCGGGCGACGAACCGCGCGCGGTCGAGCACACGGCCTTGCGCTGGGTCGGGCCGGACGAGCTCGACGACGTCGACTGGCTGCCGGCGGACCGCGGGTTGATCCCGGCGTTGCGCGCGTTGCTGATCAGCTGACGTTCTGCCGTGGCAGGGGCGGGTTTCCCTTGTGTGTCAAGGAAAACCCGCCCCTGCTCTTCAGCCGGCGCCAATCAGGCGCAGCGCCGAGGACAGCCGGTGGTCGCCGCGCTCGGCGGCGCGGATGGCGCCGGCCTTGCGGACGCGTTCGAGCTCCGCCGTGTCGGCGAGCAGGGCCATCGTGCGTTCACGAACCGGGCGCAACTCTTCGATCACGGCGTCGGCGACGGCGTCCTTGAGCACGCCGTAGGACGGGTACTCGTCGGCCAGCCGGTTCGGATCGCGGCCGGTGCAGGCGGCGAGGATGTCCAGCAGGTTCGCGATGCCCGGCCGGCTTTCCGGCGCGTACGCGGGCACGGACCCGCCGTCGGTGCGCGCGCGACGGATCTTGCGGCGCACCTGGTCCGGCTCGTCGAGCACGAAGACCACGCCCGCGGCGTCGTGCGCCGACTTGGACATCTTGCGCGTCGGCTCGGCCAGGTCCTTCACGCGCGCGCCCGTGGGCGGCAGCACGGCCCGCGGCACGGTGAACACCTCGCCGTAGGTCGTGTTGAACCGCCTGGCCAGTGTGCGGGCGAGCTCCACGTGCTGGCTCTGGTCCTCGCCGACCGGCACGTCGGACGCGCCTTGCAGCAGGATGTCCGCGGCCATCAGCACGGGGTAGGTGAGCAGGCTCAGCCGGACGCCGGCCTGGCCCTTCGCCTTCTCCTTGAACTGGATCATCCGCGCGGCCTCGCCGTAGGAGCAGGTGCACTCGAGGATCCACGTCAGCGCGCCCAGCTCCTTCGCGATGTCGGACTGCACGAACACGCGCTCGGGGTCCACGCCTGTCGCCACCATCACGGCGAGCTGCTCCGTCGCCAGGGCGCGCAGCTTCGCGGGGTTGTGCGCGGTGGTCATCGCGTGCAGGTCGGAGACGAAGAACAGGTCGTCGGGCTCGCTGTCGGACGCGAAGCGGCGCAACGCGCCTAGGTGGTTGCCGAGGTGCACGTGGCCGGACGGGGTGATGCCGGATAACTGGACCACTGGGGTTCCTCTCCTGGGTGTGTGCCCCGGGAGGAGACCCGCCTGATAAGCGAGAAGGCCGCCCACCGGGGCGGCCTTCGCTGGAGTTCAGCGCAGAGCAACGGGGCCGCCGGAGGGCGGCCACCACTGGGTGCTGTGCGCGAACATGGTGAACACCTTAGAACACTTGCGGGTGCTCATGTGCGGAACCGGGTTTACCGTCGAGACATGTTCGTCGTCTTGCTCACCTACACCGCGCCCATCGAGGAGATCGACCTGGCGCTGCCGGACCACGCCGAGTGGCTCGGTAAGCAGTACGACCACGGTCATTTCCTGGCCTCCGGCCGCCAGAACCCGCGCACGGGCGGCGTCATCATCACGCGTCCGATGGCTCGCGGGAAGCTCGACGCCATCCTGGCCACGGACCCCTTCGCGACGCAGCACCTCGCGCACTACGAGGTGATCGAGTTCTCACCGACGAAGACGGCACCCGAGTTGCGCCTGGTCAACGAGGCCGTGGCGCACTGATCAGGGCGTTCGGCGGCAGGAGATTTCGGTCACGCTGAACGGGCGAACGGGCCGTCGTGGGGAGAAGCCGGGCCGCGAACGGCGGGTGAAACCTCTCGGAACTGTCGCCGCCGGGAAAGAAACGCTCAAGCCGCCTTCGCAAGGTCCGTTTTCGCCTTCTTCAACGCGAGAACCGGACACTTCTTGCACCTCGAGGACGACCGGCAGCACTTCTTCTTCACCTTGCCGGCCTTCATCAGCTTGCGGACGACCCCGGCTGGGGTGTCCGGCTGCTTCTTGTCCTTTTTGCCCACGGTGGGCTCCCACGTCCTCGGCGGCACTTCCTGAGTGTTCAGGTTAGGTGAGCCTAACCGATCATGGGGCGTGGCGGTCCTCACACTTCGGCAACAGGTATCCTTATGAAGTCCGCGTGTGGCCAAAGCCGGTCACGATGCCGGTTGAGGTGGCGAAGCCGTTTTGGTGGAGGCCACCGCTGGGCCCGCGACGCGGCCACCCACCCGCCTTCGTAGTTCAGGAGTCTTCGCGTGCCCGCAGCCAGCGCCACCGCAGTCGAAACCGGCCGCGCGTCCGGTAAGACCCGGCCCGACCTGCGCAACGTCGCCATCGTCGCACACGTCGACCACGGCAAGACGACCCTGGTCGACGCCATGCTCCGCCAGTCCGGCGCCTTCGCCGAACGCGCCGAGCTCGTCGACCGCGTCATGGACTCCGGTGAGCTCGAACGCGAAAAGGGCATCACCATCCTCGCGAAGAACACCTCCATCCACCGCCAGACGCCCGACGGTCAGGTCACCATCAACGTGATCGACACCCCGGGTCACGCCGACTTCGGCGGCGAGGTCGAGCGCGGCCTGGCGATGGTCGACGGCGTGGTGCTGCTCGTCGACGCGAGCGAGGGCCCGCTGCCGCAGACCCGCTTCGTGCTCCGCAAGACCCTTGAAGCCGGCCTGCCGGTGATCCTGCTGGTCAACAAGACCGACCGCCCGGACGCCCGGATCGCCGAGGTCGTGGAAGAGACCCACGACCTGCTGCTCGAGCTCGCGAGCGACATCGAGAACGCCGACCACGACGCGATCCTCGACCTGCCCGTGGTCTACGCCTCGGCGCGCGCCGGCAAGGCGAGCCTGGAGCAGCCGGCCGACGGCGAGATCCCCGAGAGCGAGAACCTCGACCCGCTGTTCGACACCCTGCTGCGCCACGTGCCGCCGCCCGCCGCGGACCTCGACGCGCCGCTGCAGGCGCTGGTCACGAACCTCGACGCGTCCAACTTCCTCGGCCGCATCGCGCTGATCCGCATCCACGCCGGCAAGCTGCGCAAGGGCCAGACCGTGGCCTGGATGCGCGAGGACGGCACGGTGCAGAACGTGCGCATCTCCGAGCTCCTCGTCACCGAGGCGCTCACCCGCGTGCCGGCTCTGGAGGCCAGCGCCGGTGAGCTCGTGGCCATCGCGGGTATCCCCGACATCACGATCGGTGACACGCTGGCCGACTCCGAGACCCCGGTGGCGCTGCCCCGGATCACGGTCGACGAGCCCGCGATCTCGATGACCATCGGCGTGAACACCTCGCCGCTGGCGGGGCGCAACGGCGGCGACAAGGTCACCGCGCGCCTGGTGAAGGCGCGTCTGGACCAGGAGCTGATCGGTAACGTCTCGATCCGCGTGCTGCCGACCGAGCGCCCCGACACCTGGGAGGTCCAGGGCCGTGGCGAGCTGGCGCTGGCCATCCTCGTCGAGCAGATGCGCCGCGAGGGCTTCGAGCTGACCGTCGGCAAGCCGCAGGTGGTGCTGCGCACGATCGACGGCAAGCTGCACGAGCCGTTCGAGCGCCTGTACATCGACTCGCCCGAGGAGCACCTCGGCGCGATCACCCAGCTCCTCGCGGCGCGCAAGGGCCGCATGGAGGACATGAGCGGCAACGGCAGCGGCCGGATCAAGCTCGAGTACGTGCTCCCGTCGCGCGGCCTGATCAGCTTCCGCACCGACTTCCTCACCGAGACCCGCGGCACCGGCATCGCGAACCACGTGTTCGAGGGTTACTTCCCGTGGGCGGGCGAGATCCGCACTCGTCACAGCGGCTCGTTGGTCGCCGACCGCACCGGCCCCGTCACCGCGTACGCGATGATCCAGCTGGCCGACCGCGGCACCTTCTTCGTCGAGCCGGGCGCAGAGGTGTACGAGGGCATGGTCGTGGGCGAGAACCCGCGCTTCGAGGACCTCGACATCAACATCACCAAGGAGAAGAAGCTGACCAACATGCGTCAGTCCTCCGCCGACGTGATGGAGACGCTGGCCCGCCCGCGCAAGATGGGCCTGGAAGAGGCGCTGGAGTTCTGCTCGGTCGACGAGTGCGTCGAGGTCGCGCCGGAGGTCGTGCGCGTCCGCAAGGTCACGCTGGACATCAACACCCGCGCCAAGGAGCGTTCGCGCGCCAAGAGCCGCGACAACGGCTGACAGTTCTTCTCGAAAGGGCGCCTCTCCCCTCGCCGGGGCGGGGCGCCCTTCGGCGTTCACGGGCGGGTCGCGCGCCGGTCACGATGCCGCGCCGCTGATCACGAACGGGAACCAGGCGGGGTTCCCGCACGTCCACCGGTTGGCGGTATCCACTCCGGTGTCGGCCGGTCCGGCCGGATGTGGGAATCTCGGTGCCGAGCAGCCTCTGGCGTGGCAGCATGTCGGCTCGGACCGCGGGAAATCGGGAGGGTACGCGTGCGGATGGGACGCAAGGCGGCGCCGGTGCTGGCGCTCGCGGGGGCGCTTCTCGCCGCGTGCTCGAACACTCCACCGCCTCCGGTGGTGACCGCGGCGCCGACGTCGAGCACCCCGTCGCAGCCCACGGCGTCGCAGATCGTGGTGGGCGTCGACGACGTGGTGGGCGGCTACAACCCGCACACGCTCGCGGACTCGTCCACGGTCACGTCCGCGCTGTCGCAGCTGCTGCTGCCCTCGGTGTTCCGCCAGTCCGACGACGGCAAGCGCACGCTCGACAAGACGCTGATGACCTCGGCCGAGGTCGTGTCGCAGATGCCGTTCACGGTGAAGTACGAGATCCGCCCCGAGGCCTCCTGGTCCGACGGCGCGCCGATCGCCACCGAGGACTTCACCTACCTCGCCGACGCCATGAAGTCGCAGCCCGGCGTGATCGAGCCTGCCGGCTACCGGCTCATCAGCGACATCGAGTCGCGCGACGGCGGCAAGGGAGTCGAGGTCACCTTCAGCAAGCCGTACCCGGCCTGGCAGACGCTGTTCGACAACCTGCTCCCGCAGCACCTGCTCAAGGACTCCCCGGGCGGCTGGCAGGCCGCGCTGGCGACGAGCTTCCCGGCCGTGGCGGGACCATTCGCGATCAAGGCCATCGACACCGCCCGCGGCGAGGTGACGCTGCAGCGCAACGACCGCTACTGGGACAAGCCCGCGGCCGTCGACACGCTGATCCTGCGCCGCTCCGACCCGTCAGGCATCGCGACCGCGCTGCGCAGCGGCAACGACCAGTTCTCCCTCACCCGCACCGACGCCAACGGCCTGCAGTTGCTCAACGACCTTGGCTCCGCTGTGAAGCTCACAACGCTGGCGCGGCCCATGGAGGCCACCGTCCTGCTGCGACCTGTGAGTGCGGTGCTGTCCGACACGCAGGTGCGCCAAGGCGTCGCGGCCCTGCTCGACCGCGGCAAGCTCATCACGGCGGGCGCCATGGGCGGCCCCGCCGCCGCCCTGAAGGCCGACGCGCAGGTCCTCCCGCCCACCGGCGCCGGCTACGCGCCCACCATCCCGGCCGGCCCGCCCGCCGCGCCGGATCCGACGAAGGCCGAGGGTTACTTCAAGGCCGCCGGCTACACCAAGGAAGCCGGCGTGTGGCGCAAGGGGACCAAGACGTTGTCGCTGGTCATCGCCTCGCCGGGCGAAGAGGAGCCCTACGCGTCGATCGCGAAGGAGCTCTCGGACGAGCTCATCGCCGGCGGCGTGCAGGTCAACACCATCACACCCGAGCCGCGCGACTTGTTCTCGACGCTGCTCGCGATGCCGGTGCTCAACGGCCAGCAGCAGGCCGGCCCGGACGCGAACGGCAACGTCGGCGTCGACATCGCCGTGGTCCCGCAGCCTGTCGGCGGCGACCCGGCCACGGTGCTCGCGTCCACCTTCGGCTGCGCCCCCGACCAGGCCACGGCCGACCCGACCAAGGCCATCGTGCCCGCCAACTCGGCCGGCCTGTGCAACGAAGGCCTCCAGGCCTCGATCGACTCGGCCCTCACCGGCTCGACGACGCTGGCGGACGCGCTGAAGACGCTCGAACCGCAGCTCTGGTCGGCCAACGTGGTGATCCCGCTGTTCCAGGAAGCCGAGACCCTGGCCGTCGGCAAGGGCATCTCCGGGCTGACGCCGGGGCCGCCGATGCTGGGGCCGTTCGGCTCCGCGGTGAACTGGACCCGCGGCACGAGCTGACCACCTGGCGGTCGCCGGTCAGCGCAGCCGATCCGCGATCTGCTGGAGGCCTTGCCGGATCAGCTGCCCGTACTCGTCGTCGCCGAGCGCGCTGATCGTCGCTTGCGCTTCGCGCAGGTGCGCACGGGCTCGGTCGAGGTCTCCGAGCTTGCGGTGGCACTCGGCCAAATTGAGGTGCAACGACGGAGACAACCCGGCCGCAGACAGCGTCAGTCCGGCCTCCGCCATGCGGGCGTCGGTCAGCCGCCCGGGGGCCGCCAGCGCGCGCTCGTCCCAAAGCAGTTCCTGTCGAACGTCGTCCTGCACGTCGGCCATCGAGTGCGCGAGCGTGCACCGGTGCAGCGGATCCCCTTGCGCACCACCGATTTCGGCCCAGATCTCGGCGAACACCCGGCGCGCGCCTTCCCGGTCGCCGCTGTGACCGAGCTGCACCGCCTCGCCGATTCGGGTGAGCGTGGGGTCCGTGATCACGGGTTACTCCTTTGTCTCACAACGAAAACGCCCCGGCGCGCGCAAGCGGCACCGGGGCGTTTCTCGTCAAGACGGACTCAGATCAGCTGCAGGCTCTCCGCGAAGTGGCACGCCGTCGGGTGGCCCTGGCCGTGGTCGATCAGCAGCGGCTCTTCCGTGCTGCACTTCTTGCGGCCCGCGTCGTCGATCTCGTTGGCGAACTTCGGGCAGCGGGTGCGGAAGCGGCAGCCCGAGGGCGGGTTCGCGGGGCTGGGCACGTCGCCGGTGATGACGATGCGCTGGCGGGTGCGTTCCTTGCGCGGGTCCGGCACCGGGATCGCCGAGATCAGCGCCTGGGTGTACGGGTGCGTCGGGCTGTTGAAGAGGTCCTCGGCCTCCGCGGTCTCCACGATCTTGCCGAGGTACATCACCGCGATGCGGTCGGACACGTGGCGCACGACCGACAAGTCGTGGGACACGAACAGGTACGACAGCCCGAGCTCGGCCTGCAGGTCCTTCAGCAGGTTGAGCACGCCGGCCTGGATCGACACGTCGAGCGCCGACACCGGCTCGTCGAGCACCAGCACCTTCGGCTTGAGCGCGAGCGCGCGGGCGATGCCGATGCGCTGGCGCTGGCCGCCCGAGAACTCGTGCGGGAAGCGGTTGCCGTGCTCCGGGCGCAGGCCCACGGTCTTCATCAGGTCACGGACCTGCTGGCGGCCGCCGTCTTCGTAGAGGCCGTGGATGCGCAGCGGTTCGGCGATGATCTCGTTGACCGGCAGCCGCGGGTCCACCGAGGCGTACGGGTCCTGGAACACGATCTGCATGTCGCGCCGCAGACGCTGCAGCTCGCGCTTCGACAGCTTCGCCAGGTCGCGGCCTTCGTAGGTGACCTTGCCGTCGGTGAGCGGCTGCAGGGCCAGCGCGATGCGGGCGGTGGTCGACTTGCCGCAGCCCGACTCGCCGACGAGCGCGAGCGTCTCGTGCGGGTAGATGTCGAACGACACGCCCGACACGGCCTGAACCGCTCCCGTGGTGCGGCGGATGACTCCGCCGCCGCGGATCGGGAAGTGCTTGACCAGGTTCTGGGCGGAGAGGACGGGCGTCCGGGTCGCCGTAACCTCGCTCATCAGATCTTCTCCGTGTCGGTCGCGGCGTCGACGGTGACCGGGACGGCTGCCGTGTCGGCCGAGGTGGCGCTGAACAGCTCGGCCGGGTCGCGGCCGATGACCTGCTCGGTGAAGTGGCAGGCCGCGAACTGCGAGCCGGGGCCCGCCACCAGGGGCGGTTCCTCCTTGTCGCAGATGTCCTGCGAGATCGGGCACCGCGGGCTGAACGGGCAGCCCGGCGGCATGTTCTGCGTGGCCGGCGGGGAGCCGGTGATCGGCGTGAGCCGTTCGGTCTTCACGTCGAGGCGGGGCAGGCTGCCCAGCAGGCCCAGCGTGTACGGCATCCGCGGCGTGTAGAAGATCTCGTCGACGGTGCCGGACTCGACGACCTTGCCCGCGTACATCACGTGCACCCGGTCGGCCTGGCCGGCGATCACGCCGAGGTCGTGGGTGATCAGCACCATCGCCGCGCCCGTCTCCTTCTGCGCCGCCTGCAGCGCTTCGAGGATCTGGGCCTGCACGGTCACGTCGAGCGCCGTGGTGGGCTCGTCGGCGATGATCACGTCCGGGTTGTTGGCCATGGCGATCGCGATCACCACGCGCTGGCGCATACCGCCCGAGAGCTGGTGCGGGTACTCGTCCGCGCGCTGCTTCGGGTTCGGAATGCGGACCAGGTCGAGCAGGTCGATCGCCTGCTTCTTGGCCACGTCCTTGCGCACGTTGTGGTGCGCGGTGATCGCCTCGGCGATCTGGTCGCCCACGGTGTACACGGGGTTCAGCGAGGTCATCGGGTCCTGGAAGACCATCGCGATGCCCTTGCCGCGGACCTTGTTGAGCTCTTTCTCGCTGGCCTTCAGCAGCTCGACACCGCCGAAGCGGATGGAGCCGGAGATCCTGGCGGTGCGCGGCAGGAGACCCATCACGGCCATCGACGTCACGGACTTGCCGGAGCCGGACTCGCCGACGATCCCGAGCACCTCGCCGCGCTGCAGGTGGTAGCTCACGCCGCGCACGGCGTTGACCACGCCGTCGTCGGTCGGGAACTGGACGGTCAGGTTCTCCACCGTGAGGACGGGATCACCGCCATGGCCATTGGACTCGTACTCGGTCATGCGCGCACCTTCGTCTGCTGGGGGTCGAACGCGTCGCGCAGGCCGTCCCCGATGAAGTTGATCGTCAGCGCGATCAGGATGATGAAAACGCCCGGGAAGTAGAACAGCCACGGGCGGGTGTCGACCGCTGTCTGCGCGGTGCTGACAAGCAGGCCGAGCGACGTGTCGGGCGCGGTTACGCCGAAACCGATGAACGACAGCGCGGTCTCGAGCAGGATGCCGATGGACACCAGGATCGTCAGGTTCACGATGATCGCGCCGAGGGCGTTGGGCACCAGGTGCCGGAAGATGATCCGCGCGTCACTCGCGCCGAGCGCCTTGGACGCTTCGACGAACTCCTTTTCGCGCAAGGAGAGCACGACACCACGGGCGACGCGGGACACGTAGGCCCAGTACAGGCCGGCGATGACCACCGCGATCAGCCACCACGTGCCACCCACCTGGTGGGCCAGCACCGCGGCCACGGCGAGCAGCGGCAGCGTCAGCACGAGGTCGGCGATGCGCATCAGCACCGTGTCGATCCAGCCGCGGTAGTACCCGGCGATCGAGCCCCAGATGGTGCCGACGATCGTCGCGAAGATCGCGATGAGCACGGAGATCTGCAGTGAGATCTGGGTTCCGCGCATCACCTGGGCCAGCGTGTCGTGCCCGACGGCGTCGGTGCCGAACGGGTGCGTGCCCGACGGCGGCGCGGAGTTGTCCTCGGTGATGGTCGCCGGCGTGAACTTCCAGACCAGCGGGCCGATGTAGGCGAACAGGACGATCAGGATGAACACGATGAGGCTGATCATCGCCAGCCGGTGCTGCAGGAAGCGCTTGAAGACCAACTGGGCCTGGCTGCGTTCCTTGACCGTGAACTCGCGCTCGGGAACGGTGTCCGGCTGGGTCGCGACGTCGAGGCGGGAGTCCGCTCCGGTCGGCAGTTCTTCGGTCGTCGATTCGTCACGCATAGCGGATCCTCGGGTCGAGCAGGCCGTAGAGCAGGTCGGCGATGAGGTTGAGCAGGATGATGAACGTGGCGGCGATGAGCAGCCACGCCTCCACGGCGTAGACGTCGCTCTGCTTGATCGCGGTCAGCAGGAACGTACCCGCGCCCTGCCATTGGAACACGGTCTCGGTCACCACGGCACCGCCGAGGATCGCGCCGATGTCCAGGGCCGTCACGGTCGTGAGCGGGATGAGCGCGTTGCGCAGCGCGTGGCGGCGGGTCACCGTCCAGCGGGGCAGGCCCTTCGCGCGGGCCAGCCGCACGTAGTCCGAGTTGAGGACTTCGAGCATCGACGCGCGCTGGAAGCGGCTCCAGGCCGCGTAGCTCGTCAGCGCGAGCGAGATGGTCGGCAGGATCAAGTGGCCGGCGACGTCACCGAGCTGTGCTCCGAACCCGTCGGGTGTGATCACCGACGAGGAGCCGATCGTGTAGAAGATCTGGTCGCCGACCGAGGTGTTGATCCCGATGCCGATCTGCTTCAGCACGATGGCGAACCAGAACGACGGCATCGACAGGAACAGGAAGCCGAAGAAGGTCGCGGTGTAGTCGAACTTCGAGTACTGGCGGGCCGCGCTGATCACGCCGATGATCACGGCGAGGATCACGGCCACGATCATGGCCAGCACGATCAGGCGCAGGGTCACGCCGAAGCGGACGAAGACCTCGTGGCCGATGTTCAGGTTCGACTGCACCGACGGGCCGAAGTCACCGCTGAAGACACCGGTGATCCAGTGCCAGTACCGCTCGAAGATCGGCTGGTCGAGGTGCAGGCGGATCCGCTCGAGCTCGATCGTCTGCGGGGGTGGCGGCGGGTTTCTCTGGATCAGGTAGCTCAACGGGTTGGCCGAGAGCGACACCATCACGAAGACGAGGAACGTCGACACGATGAGGATCGGCACCGAGACGAAGAGCCGGCGCAGTGCGAAGGCAAGCATGGAGGTCTTCCTGCTCTGGTGGTTCTGCCGTGGCCCGCCGCTTGTGGTGGCAGGGCCGAGGCGACGAGAGAGGCAAATCTGGAGTTCGGGATGAAGCGGACTTGACGGTTCGGACATGCGGTGAGGGGCCGGCGATGTGCCGGCCCCTCACCGGTTGTCCTGCGTGAATCTACCCGCGAATCTACCGGGTGGTGATCACTTGCGGAGGCCCCACTCCGCCATGTTGTAGACCGGGGCGTCGAGCGTCGAGTTGTTGCGGATGTTCCCGATCTTGTCGGACGAGGCGATGAAGGTCGGCTTCTGGTACAGCGGAAGCACGTACGCGTCGTCGGACATGATCTGGTCGGCCTGGTTCAGCAGGTCCGTGGCCTTGGCCTGGTCGGTCTCGGTGTTGGCCTGGGCGATCAGGCTGTCGACCTGCGGGTTGGAGTACTTGCCGTAGTTGCTGCCCTGACCGGTGACCCAGTTCTGGACGGCACCCGCGAACGGGAACGGCGAGGACACCCAGGCGAACACGATGATGTCGTAGTCGCCCTTGGTGGTGGTGTCACCGAGGTCGTCGGTCGGCGAGACGTTCACGGTGATGCCCAGCTGCTTGGCGGCCGCGGCGAACAGCTCGCACTCGTCCTGGCGGATCTGGTTGCCGACGGTGTAGCGGATCCGGTACGGGCCGACGTTCTTGCCCGACGGGTCCTGCAGCTGCGTGCCGTTGAGCTTGTAGCCGGCGTCCGTGAGCAGCTTCTTCGCCTTGTCGATGTCACCAGTGCCCTGGCCGGTCGACGAGACGACGTCCTTGAAGCCCGACTGCTGCGGCATGAAGTTGTGGTTGTTCAGCGGCTCGACCTTGTTGGTGAACTGGCCGACCGTCTTCGCGATCATGTCCTTGCGGTTGATCGCCGTGAACATCGCCTGACGCAGCGCCTTGTTGTCGAGACCCGGCGACTTCAGGTTGAAGTCGAAGTGCTCCCAGGTCAGGCCGAGGCCGATGTAGGAGGAGATGTTCGGCATGTTCTTGACCTGGTTCACGAGGTCGACCTGCGGCTGCGGGTAGATGACCTGGACCTCGTTGTTCTGCAGGGCCGTCGGCTCCTGCGTGGCGTCGGTGATGACGCGGAAGATCACGCTCGACAGGTGCGGCTTGGCGCCCCAGTACTTGTCGTTCGGGACCTCGGTCACCGACTGGTTGTTCACGAACTTCGAGATCTTGAACGGACCCGCGGTCCAGGTCGGCACGGTGTCGCCGAACCACTTGTACGACGAGGCGAGGCCGGCCGGGGTCTTGGTGTCACCGTGCTGGGCGGCCAGGTGCGCCGGGTACATCGCGCCCGAGGAGCTCCACAGCTGGCGCCAGTCGGTGAACGGCTTGGAGAAGGTCGCGGTCACCGTCTTGCCGTTGTCCGAACCGACGACCGAGGAGACCTGGTCGTAGCCCGAGGTCGTGGCGGCCTGGCAGTCGGGGCAGTCCTTGCCGTTCTGGACCTTCCAGTTGTAGATGAAGTCGTCGGCCGACACCGGGGTGCCGTCGTCCCAGGACGCCTTCGGGTTGATCTTGTAGACGACCACCTGCGGGTTGGTGCTGGTGACGTCCGCGGACTCCACGAAGTCCTTGTTCAGGACCGGCTTGAGGTCCGGCGTCGCGTAGAAGGTGTAGGGCAGGATGCCCTTGGTGACCATGCCCGTCTCGAAAACGTTGCCCTCGGCCGAGGTCACGTTCCAGTTCGGGATGTTCTTCTCGATGGCGTACGTGACGTCGCCGCCCTGCTGCAGCTGGTCAGCCTGGACCGTGTTGCAGCTGTTCGGGTTCTTGTCGCAGTCGGCGAATGCCTGCCCGGTCTGCACCGCGCTGTTGCCGCCGCCGCCACCGCCACACGCGGAGAGCAGAAGGGCCGCACCCGCGACGAAGGCACCGAGCTTCGCGGCGCGCGACCTTGTCGTCACTAACATTCATTCTCCTTGCTCGACGCCGTCGCGGGTTTGCGAGGCGACCTCTTCCTGACCGCGAGCTTCGATGTAATCGAGTTCGCTCACCGTAGTCGTGCAACCTAGGCAGTGGACAGCCGTCAAAACTATCGATCCGGACACTCTGAGTGAGATCGTGATGGAACAGCAATCTCGTCTTGCCTATCTCCACCACGGGTTCTGCGGTTGATCGACTACTCACGGTAGCTAATCTTCGATCATCGCAGTCCTCGTTCGGGGACGGCCACGGCTCGGTGGGTCATTCGGCTCGGGGGACAATAACCGACGCCATGCTCTTTGTGGACCCCGCGAATGGACTAGTCACACAGCCGTGACGAACCGGAAGTGACAAGGAATTAACCTGATCTCGTGAACGGTGGCGACCGTTTACCGGAGTGCGGGCCGGAGGGCGTGTCCCACCCTTTCCGGGGCGGTCCCGCGAGGTGGGCGGAACCCCTGCCGCGGAACGTTCCGGGATCGGGAACGGCGGGGCCCCGGCCCCGCGGGCGGAGTTCATTAACCTGGTGTCGTGATCCGAAAGCTCCTGCTCGTCCACGCGCACCCCGACGACGAGACCATCACGACCGGCGGCGCCATCGCGCGGTACGCCGCCGAAGGCGCCGAGGTCGCCGTGGTCACGTGCACTCTCGGCGAGGAAGGCGAGATCGTGCCGCCGCGGCTGGCGCTGCTGGCCTCGGGTGCCGCGGACCAGCTCGGCGGCTACCGCTCGGGCGAGCTCGCGGCCGCCTGCGCCGCCCTCGGCGTGACGCGCCACGAGTACCTCGGCGGGATGGGCCGCTGGCGCGACTCGGGCATGGCCGGCACGCCGGCGGCCGAGCACCCGCGCGCGTTCGCCGGCGGCAGCCTCGACGAGCAGGCCGCCCAGCTGGCCGAGCTGCTCGACGAGCTGGCGCCCCAGGTGGTGGTCAGCTACGACTCCTTCGGCGGCTACGGCCACCCCGACCACATCCGCGCCCACGACGTCACCATGGCGGCGGCACCGCGCGCGGCCTCGGTCGAACGCGTCTTCCACGTGGTGCACTCCCGGGCTGCAGTCGACGCGGGGCTCGCGCGGCTGCGCTCGAATGGCGGCTCACCATTCCGGGTACCCGAAGACGACGAGCTCCCCGGCACCGCGGATGAGAAGGTCACGACCGTGCTCGACACCTCGGCCCACCTGCCGGCGAAGATCGCGGCCCTGCGCGCCCACGAGACGCAGCTGACGGTCGTCGACGGAGAGATCGCGCACTTCGCCCTCACCAACGACATCGCGCAGCCGATCCCGCCCGCCGAATACTTCGTGCTCGCCCACGGCGGCGCGGCCGGCGCGGACACCGACCTGTTCGGAGGGCTGTGACGTGCCGGCCCCGCTGAGCCCCGATCAGCGCTTGATGCTGGTGGTGCTGTGCCTGGACGCGCTGCTGCTGGCGTTGCTCGAAGTGTTCTTCCTGCCGCTGCGCGTCGGCGCGCTCGGGGAGGTGCCACTGCCGCTGACGGCGCTCGTCGGCGCCGTCACGACGCCGTGGCTGGTGCTGGCGGCTGCGAAGCTCGTGCGGCCGGGGTTGTCGTGGGGGCCGCTCGTGGTGTGGGTGGTCGTGGTCTTCGCCATCGGCTTGGCCGGACCCGGCGGCGATCTCGTGCTCGTTCAGGACTGGCGGGCGATCCTGCTGCTCGGCGCGAGCGCGCTGCCGGCGGCGCTCGTGCTCGGCGGCGGGCTCGGCCGCGCGGCCTCGGCGAAGGGCAAGCTCCGTGGCTGAGGCCATTTCGGACCGTCAGGTCGTGGCGGTGCTGCGCCCGTTCGTCCGGGCCTGCGCGCCGATGCTCGACGCGCTGCGCGAGTCGGACCCGTTCGGCCTGCGGGCGCGGGCCCGCAAGACCGAGGCGGCCGAGGAGTTCGGCGACGACGGTTTCAAAGAGAAGGTGCTCGGCGCGTTCACGTCGGTGAAGGTTCCCGGCACCGCGGCGTGGGCCGGCATGGACATCGACGCGCGCTGCGGCTGGTGGGTCAATCGCGTCGGCCGGCTCACGTCGGCGCTCACCTCGATCCCGGGCCTCGGTGGCGCGCTCGCCGACCGGCTGCCGGTGCAGGACACGCTCGGCGCCGCGTCGCAGGGGCTGCTGCTGTGCGCGATCGCGGGGGAGTACGGCGTGACCGATGTCGGCAGCCGGGTGCGGCTGATCGCGTCGGTGCTGTTCGAGCGAGACCTCGACCCGGTGCTCGCCGCGGGCAAGCCCGCCGACGAGTCCGCAGAGGACAGTGCGGCGGCGCGGCTCACCGAAGAACTGACGGAATCCGAACGCGCCCACGGCAAGGTGACGGTGAAGGCCGTCGCCGGGACACTGTGGCGGCTCGGCCGGTCACTGTGGGGGATCACCGAGGAGCTGGAGAAGCGCCCGCGCGGCCGCTTCTACCACCGGGCCCTCGGGCTGGTCCCGGTGGTCGGCGCGGCGGGCGACTACCTCGGCGAGCGCTGGGGGCTCAAGCAGATCTGGAAGCGCGCGCACGGCTGGCTGATGGCCAACTCGCACTGGGCTTCTTTTTCTTGAGCTGAACCGCCTGAACTCCGAGCCGGACCGCGGCCGTCAACGCCAGAAGAGGAACGCCGACTGCCCGAACTGCGCGGCCAGGTCGCTGCCGCCGAGCGCGTCGAAGATCAGGCCCGCGACGTACCAGAGCGCGTCGGACAGCGGGCGGAACGCGAAGAACAACGCGAAGAGCACCAGCGGCGCCCACGGCCGCACGCGCGCGCCGAATGCCCGCGCCTGCGGCGAGAGGTACGGCTCGATCGCGCCCCAGCCGTCGAGGCCGGGGATGGGCAGGATGTTGATCAGGAACGTCATCACCTGCAGTAGCGCCAGGTAGGACAGGCCGAAGAACAGGCCGGTCGACATCGGCACCAGCGCCACCACGAGGCACAGCGCGGCGCCGACCCCGAGGTTCGACAGCGGGCCGGCGAGCGAGACCCACGACGACGTCGCGCGGTTGCGCAGCGCGCCGCGGTTGATCCACACCGCGCCGCCGGGCAACGGGATGCCGCCGATGAGGAGGAAGATCAGCGGGAGCAGGATCGACAGGACGGGGTCGGTGTAGCGCCGCACGTCCAGGGTGAGGTAGCCCTTCTGGGCGACCCCGGCGTCGCCGCCGCGATAGGCCACGAAGGCGTGGCCGAACTCGTGCAGGGTCAGCGAAGCGATCCACCCGCCGGCCACGAGGAGTACGACTCCGGTGACGTAGAGCGGGTCCTTGTCACCCGTCAGACTCAGTGAATCACCGTACGCGGCCAGGATTCCGCCGAGGACGGCGACCGCGAGGATGCCGATGAAGACCGGGCTGGGCCGCACTGCTGATCTCTGCACTCCACCAGTCTTCCGTATGCCCGGTGTGAAGTCTTCGGCGTGTCCCCTTGCGCAACGCGCGAGAGGTATCCCCCGAACTCGCTACTCCGCTTGACCTGACCGCACTACACGGGTGTAATCACAGTGATGTCATTCGCTGTCGAGAGGGGACAGCGGATGTCGTTTCACCACCGCCAGCCTGGGGAGTGCGTAGGAGCGAGGAGGCGGACGTGCGGTTGGAAGCGGAAGGCTCGAGGACCGACTCGAGGCCTGAAAAGAGGGAGTGGGGGCACGTCGTGGGTTGGGGCGAGAACCCTGAGCAGGAGCTGGGGGATCTGACCGACCTCTTCGATGCCACCGAGGAGGAACAGGATTGGCAGGAGCGCGCCTTGTGCGCGCAGACGGACCCCGAGGCGTTCTTCCCCGAGAAGGGCGGCTCGACCCGCGAAGCCAAGCGGATCTGCCTCGGCTGCGAGGTCAAGGACGAGTGCTTGGAGTACGCCTTGGCGCATGACGAGCGCTTCGGCATCTGGGGCGGTCTGTCCGAACGCGAGCGGCGGAAGCTGAAAAAGCGCGCGATCTAGCGAGGGGGAAGTGTGTCCACGGAAAGCGTGGACCACGTCTCGCTAGATCGGTGTCTTCTGGGGGTGCAACCCCCAGACCCCGCCCGGGGGCGAGCCCCCGGACCCCCGGCGTGGTCGCCTTGGGAGTTTGGCGTGTGCGGCGGGTTGACTGGTTCTGTTAGGGGTGAGGTGGGTCCGTGCATGGCGCGGGCCCTCTCGCTTTTGTGGTGTTTTTACTGGTATAGCGCCGGATCGGGCTACCGGGTCAGGCGCGGCCGGGGTTGTGGATCTTTCTCGAACTTCGGGGTTTGGGCGGGCAACCGCGTGGGTAGCCAGGCGTCAATGGAGTGTGCGTGGGGAACTTGCCGCTGTGGCGGGGTTTCGGCGCGAACCAATCCCAGCCTGGCGGTGGGGATCGAAGTGGGCGACGACGGTAGTTGTGCCGTCGTGGTGTGTCGCATGTGGTCGGTGCGTCCCGAGGCGTGGACGTATGTGGTGGAGACGTCAGTGTGATCGACACGGCGTTCGGCGCGAAACGTTCGACGCCGCGACGGCGAAAAGGTGGGTGCGGGTCCGGTGCCGCGTGCGCGGGTGAAGCCGTAGGGTGACCGCACCCGCCCGCAGCCTGACCAGGAGTGGTTGTTGACCCGCACCGTCGCACCGTCGCTCGTGAGGACGCTGCCCGTTCTGGCCATTGTGGTCTGTCACGACGGCGAAGAGTGGCTGCCGCTCGCACTTTCTTCCTTGCGGCGCAGCACGGTCCGGCCGCGGCACGTGCTCGCGGTCGACACCGGGTCCACCGACCTGGCCGCGAAGCTGCTCGCCGAGGCGGCCGAACCCGGCGGGGTCGCGGCGGGGCCCGATTCGCAGCCGGTGCTGTCCGGCGTCATCACTCTTTCGAGTGAAACTGGCTTCGCTGCGGCGATCGCGGCCGCCGTGGCGCACGCGGTGGAACGGTGGGGCGACCCGGGTGCGTGGCTGTGGCTGCTGCACGACGACTGCGCGCCCGAACCCGACTGCCTCGAGCAGCTCCTGCAAGCCGCCGATGCGGCGCCGTCGGCGAAGGTGCTCGGGCCGCTCGGGCTCGACTGGGCCGAGCCGCGCCTGATCGTGGAGGCGGGGCTGTCCACGGACGCGTCCGGGCACCGCCAGCAGATGGCCGCGCCCGGCGACCAGCCCGGTGAGGTGCTCGCCGTGCCTAGCGCGGGATCGTTGGTGCAGCGCGAACTCTGGGACACCCTCGGCGGCTTCGACGAGGACTTCTCCTTGCTGCGCGAGGATCTCGACTTCGGCTGGCGCGCCAACGCCGCCGGCGCGCTCGTGCTCTCGGTGCCGGCCGCCCGCGTCCGCCACGCGCGCGCCCTGTCGACGGGCCGGCGCGCGCCCGACGCGGCGGGCCGCTCGCTCGCGGCCGTGAACCGCGCGCACGGGCTGCGCGTGTTCCTCGTGAACTGCTCGCCGTTCTCGTTCTGGTTCGGGCTCGTCCGGCTGCCTCTGCTCCTACTGCTGCGCGCGCTCGTCTTCTTCGTCCTGAGGCGCGCTCCCGAAGCGCGCGCGGAACTCTCCGCGCTCGCCTATCTCACGAGCGGTCGCGGAAAACTCCGGGCAGCGCGGGCGAAACGGCGGAACTCTCCGCGCCCCGGCACGGTGCGGGGATTGTTCGTCGGCCGGTACACGCGGCTGCGCAACGCCCTGCGCGCCGGCGTCGTCGGGCTCGTGCGCCGTGGCGTGGAGAGCGACGTCGCGCTCGGCACGGTCCCCGAAGGCCTCACCGAGGAGCCGGCCTGGATCGCGCCGGAAGCGCTCGGCGCCGCGGACCGCCGGCCCGTCGGACCCGAAGCTTTGCCCGCAGGAGCCTTGCGCGGCTTGAGTTCCCGTGGTTCGGGGTTGCGCCGGCCGGGCACCGTCGTGGCCGTCGCGGTGCCGGCGGAACAGGACACGGCGCCGGAACGCGAGGAAGTTCCGGAGGAAACCGTCGCCGATCCCGGCGACGGCGCGAAGCCCTCGTCCACACCGCGCCCGGCTCCGGCCCGTGAACCCGGACTCGTCTTCGTCGAGGTGAATCGCCGCCGCGTGCTGGCCGCGACGATCTTCGCCCCGCCGGTGGTCCTCGTCGTGCTGCTGACGGCCCTGGCTTTCGCGGTCAACCGCGGCCGCCTCGGTCTGGACCTCTCCGGTGGCGGGCTGCTGCCCGTCGGTGGTCTCGGCGATATCTGGTCCACCTACCTCGCGCCGTGGCACGCGGTCGCGGGCGGCACCGGCGCGCCCGCGCCCGCGACGCTGCCCGTGCTCGGCACCATCGGCGCGATCTTCGCGCCCGTGGGCGGCCCGGCCGCGCTCGTGGCGATCCTGCTCATCGGCGACATCCCGCTCGCCGCGCTGAGCGCGTACGCGGCCACGCGCAAGCTGCCCGTGCGCCGCTGGGTGCGCGCGGTCGTCGCGGCCACGTACGCCCTGCTGCCCGCCGCCACCGCGTCGGTCGCGCAGGGGCGCCTCGACGTCGTGGTGGTCCACCTCATGCTGCCGCTCGTCGTCGCCGGGATCGCTCGGTTGCTGACGCGCCCGGGCACGCGCTGGCTGCACGTGTCGGCGCTCTCGGCCTTCGGCGCCGCGGTGCTCGGCGCGTTCTCGCCGCTCGCGCACGCTCTCGCGCTCGTGGGCCTGCTGCTCGGCTTCGTCGTTCTTCCGGCGCCGACGGGCCTCGCACGCCGCGCCGCTTCGGTCGGGATCGTGGTGATCCTGCCGCTCGTGTTGCTCCTGCCGTGGCCGACGGTGCTGCTCAAGCACCCCGAACTGCTCCTGCACGGTCTCGGCGGTCCCGCCGCGCCCGCGTCGGGCGCCGACCTGGCCGGGCTGACACCGGGTGGCCCGGGGGCGTGGCCCATCGGTGTCGCGGTGCTGGCGGCCACGCTCGTCGCGCTCGTGGTCCGGCCGACGAAGCAGGTGGCCGGCGGCCTCGCGCTAGCCGTGCTCGGTGTCGCCGCGGTCGTGCTCGTGCGGCAGGTTCCGGTGACACCGATGCAGGGCGGTCCCGCCGCCGCCGGCTACACGGGCGTGCCGCTGCTGGTCGTCGGCGCCGGGCTGCTGTGGGCGGTCCTCGCGACCTGGCAGCGCGGCGGCTCGGCGAGTGTGCCCGCGCCGTGGCTGCCCAAGGTCGCGGGCGCCGCCGGGGTGGTGGTGCTGATCGCGTTGGGCGTCAGCGCCGTCGGCACCGGCCACAGCGGCCCGCTCACCGCCCAGCCGCGCCCCGCCCTCGCGCCCGAGGTGGCCGCTGACCTCGCCGGCAGCGGCCGCGCGGTGCTCGATCTGGGCCGGCTCACCCGCCAGACCGGCGGCCGGCTGGCCCTCTTCGGCGACGACCAGCTCGCCGCGACCCCGGGCACGCGCGAGCGGCTTGCGAACTGGCGCCGCGACCTGCTCACGGGGGACGCCAACGCGGTCAAATCAGCCGTCGCGGCCGCCGCGGTGTCCGGCGTCGAGTACGTGATCCTCCCGCCCGGCAGCAATCCGCAGGCCCTCGTCTCGCCGGCCGGCGACCTTGTCGCGTTGGCGGCCCCGATGTCCGACGGCCGGCCCGTGGTCCGGCTCCTGCCGAAGGCCGGCGAGGTCACGCTGATCTCCCCGGAGCTGGCCAAGGCGGCCGTCACGGGCGGCGGCGCGCCCGGCGCGTCACCCGGAGTCTCGCCCGTGGACGCGCGGCTGCCCGACGTCCGCGTGCGCGCCTCCGACGGCCCGACCGGCCGGCTGCTGGTGCTGGCCGCCGAGCAGGAGGCCGGCTGGACGGCGAGCGTGAACGGCAAGGCCGTGCCGATCGTGCCTGCCTGGGGTCACCAGGTGGCGGTGTCGATCCCGCCGCAGTCGTCGGAGGTTTCGCTCGCGTTCCCGGGCACCGAGCGCGGCCTGCTGCTGCTCGCCCAGCTCGCCGCGGTGCTGTTCACGGCGCTCACCGCGGTGCCCTCCCGCCGCCGCACCCCTCGCCCCTGAACCGGGCCGCCGTGCAGCAAAGCCGGGCCGCCGTGCAGCAAAGCCGGGCCACCGGGCGGCAGAGCTGTGCGGCGTACGGCGGAGCGGTGCAGCGGAGAAGGGCCGCCGTGTGGCGGAGCGGTGCAGCGGAGCCGAGCCGGCGTACGGCGGAGCTGTGCGGCGGAGAAGGGCCGCCGTGCGGCAGAGCTGTGCAGCGGAGCCGGGCCGGCGTACGGCGGAGCCGGGCGGCAGCGCCGGGCCGCCGTGCGGCAGAACCGGGCCGCAGAGCCGGGCCACCGTCCGGCACAGCCGGTCCACCCGACAGGACCACCTACGACGGGGCACCAGCCCCCATCAACTCAGTCGCCTTCGATCACGTCCGGTTCGACGCCGAGGTAGCCCGCGACCTGCTCCACCAGCACGTCGTGCACGAGCTCCGCCAGCTCACCCGGGTCCTTGGCGCGCGCCTCGAGCGGCCGCCGGTAGAGCACGATCCGCGCGCGAGTCGGCAGCCCTGCTCGGTCGACTCCGGCCGGGACCAGGCGTGACAGGGGCACGGAGCCGTCGTGGAGCACGCCTTCGGCCGGCGCGCGGCCGTCCGGGCGCACCTCGGGGACCTCGTCCACCGCCACGTCGAGCTTGGTCAGCTCGTGGCGCCAGCGCGCTTCGATGGGTTCCAGCGCGTCGAGCACGAGCGCGTCGAACTTCTCCGCCCGGCTCGCGGCGGCGGGCAGGGACGCGGGGTAGAGCGCTCCGCGCAGGCCCCGGCCGTGCCGGTCCCTCCGCATTCGCTGCCGCTGTCGGTAATCACGAGCCGTCGCCACCGCGCAAGTCTATGCGGTCACGCGCGTCACGCGCGTGTCGCCGGGGGCCCCTTGCGGCGACGCGCTATCGTTCTGGATCGTGCGGAGCGTACGGAAATGTTCGCGAACGGGTTGTCCAGAGCCCGCTGTCGCCACGCTCACGTATGCGTACAGCGATTCCACTGCCGTCGTCGGTCCCCTCGCCACCGCCTCTGAGCCGCATTCGTACGACCTGTGCGAGGCCCACGCGCTGCGGCTGACCGTGCCGAAGGGCTGGGAAGTCGTGCGCCACGAGGGCACGTTCGCCACTCCGGAGCAGTCGGCCGACGAGCTGACCGCGCTGGCCGAGGCCGTCCGCGAGGCGGGCCGCTCGGACCGGCCGGCGCCGCCGCCCGAGCCGGAGGGCCCGTCCGGCAGGCGCGGCCACCTCCGCGTGCTCCCCGGGCGCGCCTGAGCCCCGCTCCCGCCGGTAGGCTTTCCGCGCGGCGCGACCGGCGCCGCGACGAGAAACTGACGGCGGGGAGACGGCGTGCCAGATCTTTCGGGCATCGTGAAGGCCTACGACATCCGAGGCGTGGTCGGCGAGCAGCTCGACGCGTCACTGGTACGCGACTTCGGTGCCGCGTTCGCGCTGCTCATCAAGGCGGAGTCGCCCTCGGTGGTGATCGGCCACGACATGCGTGACTCGTCCCCGCAGCTGTCGTCGGCGTTCGCCGAAGGCGTGACCTCGCAGGGCCTCGACGTCGTGTCGATCGGCCTGTGCAGCACGGACGAGCTGTACTTCGCCTCCGGCTCGCTGAACATGCCGGGCGCGATGTTCACCGCCAGCCACAACCCCGCGAAGTACAACGGCATCAAGATGTGCCGCGCGGGCGCCAGCCCCGTCGGGCAGGACACCGGGCTCGCGGAGATCCGCGACACCGTCGAGCAGGGCGTGCCCGCGTTCGAGGGCAAGACCGGCAGCGTGAGCGAGCGCGACGTGCTGGGCGACTACGCCGCCTACCTGCGCAACCTCGTCGACCTCACGCACTCGCGGCCGCTGAAGATCGTGGTCGACGCCGGCAACGGCATGGGCGGCCACACCGTTCCCACGGTGTTCGCCGGGCTGCCGATCGAGGTCGTGCCGATGTACTTCGAGCTCGACGGCACCTTCCCGAACCACGAGGCCAACCCGCTGGACCCGGCCAACATCGTCGACCTGCAGGCCAAGGTCCGCGAGGTCGGCGCCGACGCCGGCGTGGCCTTCGACGGCGACGCCGACCGCTGCTTCGTGGTCGACGAGCGTGGCGAGCCCGTTTCGCCGAGCGCGATCACGGCGCTGGTCGCCGTGCGCGAGCTGGCCAAGGAGCCGGGCGGCACGGTCATCCACAACCTGATCACGTCGAAGGGCGTGCCGGAGATCGTCTCCGAGCACGGCGGCAAGCCCGTGCGCACGCGCGTGGGCCACTCGTTCATCAAGGCGGAGATGGCCCGCACCGGCGCGATCTTCGGCGGCGAGCACTCCGCGCACTACTACTTCCGCGACTTCTGGCGCGCCGACACCGGCATGCTGGCGGCGCTGCACGTGCTCGCGGCGCTGGGCGAGCAGGACGGCCCGCTGTCCGCGCTCACGCAGGACTTCTCGCGCTACGCGGCCTCGGGCGAGATCAACTCGACCGTGTCCGACCAGGTCGCGCGCATGCTCGCGGTGAAGGACGCGTACGCGGACAAATCGGGCGTCGAGATCGACGAGCTCGACGGCCTGACCGTGCAGCTTCCGGGCGGCGCTTGGTTCAACCTGCGCCCGTCGAACACTGAGCCGCTGCTGCGACTCAACGTGGAGGCCGCCGACCGCGCCGCGGTCGAGGCGCTGACCGACGATGTACTGGCAATTGTCCGGGGCTGAGCAAGCCACGCTGATGGGGACCAACCGAGGCGAACTGTGTCCGGAAGGTGCCGTTGCGACCCACCTACGCGTGGTATGGAGGAACCATGGCCATCACGCTTGACGCCCAGCTGCTCGAGATCCTCGCGTGCCCGTCGCCGGATCACGCACCGCTGCGTCCCGGCACGCCGGACGACGCGGATGCCGAAGCGCTGACCTGTACCGAGTGCGGCCGGGTGTACCCGGTCCGTGACGGGATTCCTGTGCTGCTTCTCGACGAAGCAGTACTCAGTGGTGACCACACTCCCGGTGAGCCGGATGACAGCCATGCCGACAGTGCTTGACGATTCGCTGCTCGACGATCCCGCGCGCCTGGCCGAGGCCGACAGCGCGGGGCTGCTGCGTGCCGCCGCCATGGCCGGGGCGCAGGTGCGGGCCACCGCCGAGGCCGCGGCCGAGCTGGAGCTGAGCGACCGGCTCGACCTGGGGCGCCCGCGTTCGCTGGTGCTCATCGACCGGCCTGGCGTCAGCCGCACGCTCACGCGGCTGTTGGCGGCGCTGCTCGCGCCGACGTGCCCGGTGCCGGTCGTGGTGGCCGAGATCGTGCCGTCGTGGATCGGCGCGCTCGACGTGGTGTTCGCGCACACCGACGACGCGGGTGACCGCGAGCTGGCCGCATCACTGGAGCGCGCGGCCCGGTTCGGTGCGACCGTGGTGCTCTCCGCTCCGGCGGAGGGTCCTGTCGCCGCTTCGGTGGCCGGCAAGGGCGTGCTGCTCGCGCCGCGCATCCCCGTGCCGCCGGAGCTCGCGTTCCCGCGGGGGCTAGCCGCCGGGCTGCTCACGGCCAACGCGCTGGGCCTGCTGGTGGCCGACGTGCAGGCCCTGGCCGACCAGCTCGACCTCGAAGCCGAGAAGGACTACCTCGCGCGCGAGTCGTTCGCGAACCCGGCGAAGGCGCTCGCGCTGCGCGTGGCCGACCGCGTGCCGCTGCTGTGGGGTCTCGACCCCGTGGCGGTGGCCGTCGCGGAGCACGCGGCGCACGCGTTCGCGGCTCACTCGGGCGTGGTGTGCGACGCCGAGGATTTCAGGCAAGCGCTTGCGCGGCCCGCGCTTCGCAGAGTTGCGCAATCGGGCGGCCAAGAGCGTGACATCTTCGCCGATCCGGACGACTCACCCGGTGGAACCGCCACGAGGGTGCTGTTGGTCTCGGTGCGGACCGGGCCCGCCGCCGAGGCGGCCCGCTTCCAGGCCGAGGAGTTCCTCCCGGACGCGGACGTGATCGCGCCGGCCGAGGAGTTCGAAGCGGACGAGATCGTCCGGGCCGCGGTGCTCGCGCTGCGGTTCGAGCTCGCCGCGGTGTACCTCGGGCTCGCGGCGGGCAGCATCGGTGGCGCCGGGAGATACGAGCCGGCCACCGCCTGACGGCTCACGGGATCAGGGGGAGGAAGTGCGGACGGGCGCCGTGGGGACGGCACCGCCCGCACGACATCGGCTCCGGTCGATGGGAAGGATTGGGAGTTGAGGTGACAGTGGAGCTGTTGCGCAACGCCGTACGGCCCTACGCGTGGGGATCGCGCACCGCGATCCCGCAGCTGCAGGGACGTCCGGTGCCGGCGCCGCACCCCGAGGCCGAGCTGTGGATGGGTGCCCACCCGGGCGACCCCTCCCGCGTGCTCGCCCCGGACGGCACCGAACGGAGCCTGCTGGAGCTCGTGGACGCCGATCCGGTCGGCCAGCTCGGCGAACGCTGCGCGAAGCGCTGGGGCGGCCGCCTGCCGTTCCTGCTGAAGATCCTGGCGGCCGAGGAGCCGCTGTCGATGCAGGCGCACCCGTCGGCCGCGCAGGCCGCCGAGGGGCACGAACGCGAGGAGCGCCTCGGCATCCCGCGCGACGCGCCCAACCGCAACTACCCGGACCCGACGGCGAAACCCGAGCTCGTCTGTGCGCTCACGGAGTTCCACGCGCTGGCCGGGTTCCGCGACCCGCAGCGCACGGTGAAACTGCTCAAGGCCGTCGAGACGCCGGGGCTGGCGAAGTACACCGGCCTGCTCGAAGCGCAGCCGGACCCGGCGGGGCTGCGCGCGTTGTTCACCACGTGGATCACGCTGCCGCAGGCCTCGCTCGACGAGCTGCTGCCCGAGGTTCTCGACGCGTGTGTGCGCCACATCGCCGACCACGGCGAGTTCGGCGTGGAGTGCCGGACCATCCTGGAGCTGGGTGAAGCGCACCCGCGTGACGCCGGGGTGCTGGCCGCGCTGCTGCTCAACCGCCTCACGCTGCGCGCGGGCGAGGCGATCTACCTGCCGGCCGGCAACCTGCACCTCTACCTGTCCGGCACCGCCGTGGAGATCCTGGCCAACTCCGACAACATCCTTCGCTGCGGCCTCACGCCAAAGCACGTGGACGTGCCGGAGCTCCTGCGGGTGGTCGACTTCGCGTGCGGCGAGATGCCTGTACAGCAAGGCGAATGCGCGGGCCGGCGCATGGCCGTCTACCACACGGACGCGCCGGAGTTCGAGCTCTCGCGCATGCAGTGGGAGGCCGGCGACGACACCGAGCTCGTGGTCGACTGCACCGGCCCGCAGATCCTGCTCTGCACCGACGGCGACCTGCTCGTGACGGCCGACGACGGGGAGCAGGTCGAGCTGCTGCGCGGCCAGTCGGTGTGGCTCCCCGCGGCCGATCCGGCCGTCTCGGTTCGCCCGCTCGCGGGCCGGCCGGCCCAGCTGTTCCGCGCCACCGCCGGGACCTGCGAAGACTGACTTCCGACGTTGCCGTGAAGGGCACCTTGAGGGACTCCGCGTCCGGCAGGGTGCCCTTCACGGTTCGTGTGGTTCGAGCACTAAACGTTCACATGGCCGAAGCGACGGCGTGATGATCGGTCCTCTAGGCTCCCGATCGGGCATTTCGGGAATCCATTGCGCAACAGGCAGGGGAGCACGCCGTGTCAGCAGGTGGCGGTACCAAGGCGATCATCGCGGCGCTCGCGGCAAACGCCGGGATCGCGGTGGCGAAGTTCGTCGGGTTCCTGGTCACGGGCTCGTCGTCGATGCTGGCGGAGTCGGTGCACTCGCTGGCCGACACGTCCAACCAGGGCCTGCTGCTGCTCGGGCAGAAGACTTCGCGCCGGCGCGCCACGAAGGAACACCCCTTCGGTTTCGGCCGGGAGCGGTACTTCTACTCGTTCATCGTCGCGCTGATGCTGTTCACGCTCGGTTCGGCCTTCGCGCTGTACGAGGGCATCCACAAGATCATCGAACCCGAGCCGCTCGAATCGCCGATCGTGGCCGTGATCATCCTGCTGGTCGCGATCTGCCTGGAGGGCTACAGCTTCTACACCGCCATCGGCGAGTCGCGGAAGATCAAGGGCAACGCCGGCTGGTGGCGCTTCATCCGCCAGGCCAAGGAACCCGAGCTGCCCGTCGTGCTGCTGGAGGACACGGGCGCGCTCATCGGCCTGGTGTTCGCGCTGCTCGGCGTCGGCCTGTCCACGCTCACCGGCGACCCGGTGTGGGACGGCATCGGCACCGTGATGATCGGCCTGCTGCTGGGCGTGATCGCGGTGATCCTCATCGTCGAGATGAAAAGCCTGCTCATCGGCGAGGGCGCGACGGACACCGACCTCGAGGCGATCGTCGACGAGCTGGCCGCAGGCAAGGTCGAGCGCGTGATCCACATCCGCACGCAGTACCTCGGCCCCGACGAGCTGCTCGTGGCCGCGAAGCTCGCGCTGGTGCCCGGCCTGGACACGTCCGAAGTCGCCCTGGCCATCGACGACGCCGAGGCCCGCGTGCGCGCGAAGGTCCCCGTCGCGTCGCTCATCTACCTCGAACCGGACCTCGACCGCGACGCACGGTGATCAACTCCCACCGCGCAGCCTCCTGTTTGCCGCGTTAGGGTGATTCTCCCGTTTCCACGCAGGTCAACTGGAGGTCACTGTGCCCGGGCAGGGTTTGTGGCGCACGAAGTCGATCGAGCAGTCCATGGCGGACACCGACGAGCCAGATACCAAGCTCCGAAGAAACCTGAGCGCTTGGGATCTGACCGTGTTCGGCGTCGCGGTCGTCATCGGCGCGGGCATCTTCACGCTCACCGCGCGTACGGCGGGTGACTTCTCCGGCCCGTCGGTGTCGGTCGCGTTCGTGTGCGCTGCGATCGCGTGCGCGCTGGCGGCGCTCTGCTACGCCGAGTTCGCCTCGACCGTGCCGGTCGCGGGCAGCGCGTACACCTTCTCCTACGCCACGTTCGGCGAGTTCATGGCGTGGATCATCGGCTGGGACCTGATCCTGGAGCTGGCGGTGGGCGCGGCCGCCGTGTCGAAGGGCTGGTCGGTCTACCTCGAGACGGTGCTCGGTTACCTCTTCGGCGAGGGCGCCAAGACCACGTTCGATCTCGGCTGGGTCACCATCGACTGGGGTGCGCTGGCGGTCGTGGTCGTGCTGACGACGCTGCTGGCCATCGGCACGAAGCTGTCTTCGCGGTTCTCCATGGTGATCACGGGGATCAAGGTCGCCGTGGTGCTGTTCGTGATCATCCTCGGCGTCTTCTACATCAAGGGCGCGAATTACACGCCGTTCATCCCGGAGGCCAAGCCCGGCGGCCCGGGCGACAGTGGGGTCGACCAGTCGCTGTTCTCGGTGATCCTGGGTGGCGGCGGCAGCGTGTTCGGCATCTTCGGTCTGCTGGCCGGTGCGTCGCTGGTGTTCTTCGCGTTCATCGGGTTCGACATCGTGGCAACCACCGCGGAGGAGACGCGCAACCCGCAGAAGTCCGTGCCGCGTGGCATCTTTGGCTCGCTGGCCATCGTCACGGTGCTGTACGTGGCCGTTTCGCTCGTGGTCGTTGGCATGGTGCCCTACACCGACCTGGCGACCGAGGCGGGCGACGGCAGCCACAAGACGCTCGCCACAGCCTTCTCCGTCAACGGCGTCGACTGGGCCGCGAACATCATCTCCGTCGGCGCGCTGGCGGGCCTCACGACCGTGGTGATGGTGCTGATGCTCGGCCAGGTGCGGATCATCTTCGCGATGTCGCGCGACGGGCTCATGCCGCGCGGGCTGGCCAAGACCGGCGGCCACGGCACCCCGAAGCGCGCGACGCTGCTCGTCGGCGGCCTGGTGGCCCTGGCGGCCACGTTCTTCCCGGCCGACAAGCTCGAGGAGATGGTGAACGTCGGCACGCTGTTCGCGTTCATCCTCGTGTCGGCGGGTGTGCTGGTGCTGCGCCGGACGCGACCGGACCTGCCGCGCGCGTTCCGCGTGCCGGCGGTACCGCTGATCCCGATCCTGGCGATTCTCGCGTGCCTGTGGCTGATGCTGAACCTGACGGTGCTGACCTGGCTGCGGTTCATCGCCTGGATGGTTCTCGGGGTCGTCATCTACTTCGTCTACAGCCGGCGCCACTCGCTGCTCGGCAAGCGGATCGCCACCGGTGAGGAACCGGCTGCGAAGTCCGCTTCGTCGGAGTCTTCGACACCTTCAGAGGACTGAACCACTGCTCGTTACGGCCCGTCGTCCCACCCGGGGCGGCGGGCCGTTTCGCGTCCCTGACCTGGGGAATCACCGTAGTGCGGGAAGGTTGCGTGAGGTTGCCGAGTTGTCATCTAAGTCAGAATGATCACGAGAAGGTAACCTCCGCGTCTCGGTTTGGATCACGCTCTCGAACGCAGGGTGATCGGGTGAGCGGTATGCGATACCGTCCGGCTCTGCTTCCTTCTGGTGGGTTAATCACTCGTGTGTGATTCATACGGTAAGTGGTTTCGATCCTCACTGGGAGTGCACAATTCTTCGCTCGTATCCCCCGTTCGGTACAGGAGCTTTCTGAATGCCCACGATCACCAGACGACCCCTTCGCGCAGGTCTGACAGTCGCTGCCGTCACCGGCTTGGCGCTGCTGGGCACTGCCACCGCCGCGCTGGCGTGCCACTCCGACGACACCCGCGCGAACCCGGTCGGCGCGAACGTCACGACATGCGCCGGCGCGCACCTGCCGGGCACGTTGGTGAAGCAGGAGGACGCCGCGACGGTTTTCACCTTCACCGGTGGCACCAGCAAGGACAAGTACCTCAACATCACGAAGGTCGCCGACGGTGTCACCGTCGAGGCCATCGTCGTCAAGGGCGGCGATGGGTACAACGTCTACGAGCCCGGCAAGCGCGACCTCGCGACCACCCCGCCGTGGGAGAAGCTCCGCTCGCCGCTGAACGGTGGTGGCCAGCAGGCGACGATCAGCCACTGGTTCGCCTGTATCGGCAAGACGACGCAGCCGACTGAGACGACGCAGCCGACCAAGCCGGCGGAGACGCCGACCACGCAGCCGACCGAAACCTCGTCGGTGCCGACCACGTCTCAGGCCGCCCCGACTGAGGCGCCCGCCAGCACCTCGGCCGTTGTCGCCGCCCCGGCCGGCAACGAGACCGGTGGCACCGGCGGCCAGCTCGCCAACACCGGCTTCGACAACGCGTGGCTGATCTACATCGCCGCCGCGCTGCTCGTCGTCGGCGGTGGCCTGCTCGCGCTGCTGAAGTTCCGCCGCAGCACCAACTGACCTGCTTTTCGGGTTCCTGAAACCGGAGGGGATCCTCGCCCGTTTGCCCACGGGTGGGGATCCCCTCCGGTCTTTTTGTTACTGCACAAGGGTTTTCAACGCGGGCGGGGCAGGTCGCCGAACAGCGAGCCCTGCTCGCCGAGCAGACGCGAGCGTCCGCTCGGGCGGCCGAGCCCCGCGGCCATCGCGAGCGCCTGGTCCCATTCGGCGTCGGCCAGGTAGTCGGTGTGCTTGAGCACGCCCGGGGCCCAGCGGTGGCGGCCATCGGGCGCGCGCAACGGGTCGGGCAGCCAGTGGTCGCCGCCGAGCACGAGCACGCCGGACTCCTCGGGTGTCGCTTCGAGCGCGCCCGAGCCGCCCTCGGGCAGGTAGCCGTCGCCGATGAGGTGGCGGCCGGAAACGTTGTGCCGCCAGGTCGTGACGCCGCCGCCGAAGATGTCCGTGCCGCGGCACAGCGCGCGCCAGCGGCCGTCGAGGTCGCCGAACAGCGTCGCGAGCGAATCCTGTGGCAGCACCGCGGGGAACGCGCGCTGGTAACCCCATTGCAGGGGCGACCCCGCGGTGAGCAGGCCGACGCGGTCGCGTTCGTCGGGGGTCAGATCCGTGAACAGGCGCGCGGCCGTGAGCACGGTGAGCAGGCTGCCGAGGTTCTGTCCGGACAGGACCACGCGCGTGCCCGGTTCGGTGAGGTGCTCCTTCACGCGTTCGGCCAGTTCGGGCACGACCTTCAGCGCGTAACACGGCGGCACGGTCGGGTGCGCCGCGCGCGGCCAGAACGACACGAGGTCCGACAGCGCGCCGAGGTGCCGGTTGCGTTCCGGTGTGCGCGCGGCGGAGTAGACCACCCGCAGCAGGCCCGCCGCGAACCCGCCGAGCGCGAACACACCGATGGCCGACACCGGTGTGAACCACGCTGGCCGCAGGTCGAAGCCGAAGCGCACGACCAGCAACGCGAGCCCGGTGACGCCGAGCCCGATGGCCACGATCATCGCCAGCTGGTGCAGGTGCCGGCGTTCCCACGCGGAGCGAGCCCACGCGCGAGCTGCGACCTTCTCCTGCTTGGCGTCGAGCTGCACCAGTTCGACCAGAGCCGGGATCCCGCGGCGACGCCGGCGCAGCGGCACCGCGATCGCGTACCCGGCCACGGCGAGCACCGCGATCAACGCGAGCCCGGCGCCCCACAGCACGGTGATCAGCTCGTAGGTGTCGGGCAGCCGCAGCCCGCCCGTGCCCAGCAGCCGCCGGACGGCGATGCCCAGCCCGGCGCCGAAGCCACCGCCGAGCAGGCCCGCGAGCGTGACGACGGGCGCCGCCGCCCAGCCGCCGAGCCACGGACGCAGCCGTTTCGGGCGCGTCTTCCAAGTCGTTCGCGCGAGCAGCGCCATCGGCACGAGGGCCAGCGCGAACAGGACGGTGATCGCGACCAGCGCCGCGCCGAGTCTTTCGACCGTGCCGTCGGTGCCGCGCAGGCCGCCGCGCGCGGGCAGCGGCGCGGCGAGCACCGCCGCGAAAATCACCAGCGCCGCGGCGAAGGTCATCAGCGTGCGCCGGGCGATGCGTCCGGGGTCGCTCCCGATCGCCGCGCCGACGATCACCGCGACCACCAGCCCCAGCCCGCAGATCCAGCCGATCAACCGGGGCACGTCGTCGGGCACGTGCAGCGGTCCGCCGAGCAGCAGCAACGCGACGCAGGCCAGGGCCGCGACCGTGTGCGTCGCGGACATCCCGGGTGCCTCCGGGTCGGCGAGCAGTTGCAGCGGCGAGCCGCGCCGGGCGCGCGGCTCAGGGGCCTTGACCTGCCAGTTCGACGACGAGATCCGGTGCAGCAAGAGGATCACCGCGAACAGGACGGCGACGCCGATCGTCAGCCGCGCCGGATCCGAGCGCAGCCACGACGGCACCCACGGCAGACAGCCGCTGCCCGGCGCGAGGCATTGCGTGGCGAACAGGTCGAGCACGGTCGCGGCGACCTGCCCGATCAGCAGCATCGTGAGCAGCACGGCGACCACGCGCAGCAGCCCGCGGCACAGCCCGCCGAGCCACCGGGCGCGGTGCACCGGCGGCAGCATCCAGAACGCGACGTTGGCCAGCGAGAACGGGAACAGCAGCGCCCACGTGGCCTTGGCGGCGCCGCCCGAGGTCATGCGGCTCCACAGGTATCCTTCGAGTGTGCGTGGGATGGACCGGCCCAGCGCGGGCACCATCGGACCGGGGGCCGGGCGCCGCAGCCGGTCCGCCGGGCGCACGACCCTGCCGATCCCGTCGCCGGCGACGTCGACGGTGGCCACGGCGTCCAGCAGCGTCTCGCCGCTCGTGCCCGCGAGTCCGGCCACCCTGAGCTCGACGATGCGGGTGTCGGGGCCGGGCAGCGGGGCGGGCACGGTAAGGGTCTCCTAAGCCGGTCGGGGGGACGTCAAGCCGACAACGGTACTGTTCAGATGCCATCAATCCTTGGAGGAACCGCACTATGACCCCCGAAAGCGTTGCCAAGCGGCACGACACCCGGGGCGGCATCGAGTTCGCCGTCGCCGACCTCGAGGCCGCCGAGTTCGGCCGCAAGGAGATCCGCCTCGCCGAGCACGAGATGCCGGGCCTGATGTCGCTGCGCCGTGAGTACGCCGAGGTCTACCCCTTGCGGGGCGCGCGGATCTCCGGGTCGCTGCACATGACCGTGCAGACCGCTGTCCTCATCGAGACGCTGGTGGCGCTGGGTGCCGAGGTCCGCTGGGCCTCGTGCAACATCTTCTCCACGCAGGACCACGCGGCCGCCGCCGTGGTCGTCGGCCCGCACGGCACCACCGAGGAGCCCAAGGGCGTACCGGTGTTCGCCTGGAAGGGCGAGTCGCTGGAGGAGTACTGGTGGTGCACCGAGAAGATGCTCACCTGGGACGGTGAGGGTCCGAACATGATCCTCGACGACGGCGGCGACGCCACCATGCTCGTCCACAAGGGCACCGAGTACGAGAAGGCCGGCGTCGTGCCGCCCGCCGACGAGGACGACTCGGACGAGTGGAAGGTCTTCCTGGAGCTGGTCCGCGCGTCTGTCGCTGCCGACAACTCCAAGTGGACCACCATCGGCGCGGGCATCCGCGGCGTCACCGAGGAGACCACCACCGGCGTGCTGCGGCTCTACCAGCTGGCCGCCGCGGGTGAGCTGCTGTTCCCGGCGATCAACGTGAACGACGCCGTGACCAAGTCGAAGTTCGACAACCGCTACGGCATCCGCCACTCGCTGATCGACGGCATCAACCGCGGCACGGACGTGCTCATCGGCGGCAAGGTCGCCGTGGTCTGCGGTTACGGCGACGTCGGCAAGGGCGCGGCCGAGTCGCTGCGCGGCCAGGGCGCGCGCGTGATCGTGACCGAGATCGACCCGATCTGCGCGCTACAGGCGGCGATGGACGGCTACCAGGTCAAAACGCTCGAGAACGTGCTGCCCGAGGCCGACATCGTGATCACCACCACCGGCAACAAGAACGTGGTGATGGTCGAGCACATGGCGAAGATGAAGCACCAGGCGATCGTCGGCAACATCGGCCACTTCGACAACGAGCTCGACATGGCCGGCCTCGCGCGCTACCCGGGCATCCACCGGATCAACATCAAGCCGCAGGTCGACGAGTGGGTGTTCCCCAACGGCAACACGATCATCGTGCTGTCCGAAGGCCGGCTGCTCAACCTCGGCAACGCGACCGGCCACCCGTCGTTCGTGATGTCCAACAGCTTCTCGAACCAGGTCATCGCCCAGATCGAGCTCTTCACCAAGCACGAGGAGTACGACAAGGAGGTGTTCCGCCTCCCCAAGAAGCTCGACGAGAAGGTGGCGCGCATCCACCTCCAGGCGCTGGGCGGCGAGCTGACGAAGCTCACCAAGGAGCAGGCGGAGTACATCGACGTGGACGTGGAAGGCCCGTTCAAGTCGGACCACTACCGCTACTGAGCGGTCAGCACAGCCGAAGCGGCGCCCGGAGTGTTTTCCGGGCGCCGCTTCGGCGTCCTGGCAGTGCCTGTCATCCACAGTGGACGCCCGCTTGGTTCGGACCACCCCGTAGTGCACTCCGGTTCCCCGATCGATGACAAGTCCACGACGTCCGATGTGCCCGAAGATCCGCTTCGGGTCTGCCTCCTGGGCTCCGGCCTCTCCGCGTCCGGACCCGTTCGGAGCGCTCCCGTGGTTCCTTCGAAGAGGAGCGGCCGCACACGGCGGCCGGGGGATTGTCGAAGTGAAGGGGATCTGCCTTGTCCGCAGGAGAAGTGGGCCGAAGAGGGGTGCTCGCCGGAGGGCTGGCCGCGGTGGCGGCGGGAGCGATGAGCACTCCCGCGTCCGCCCAGGGTGCCACGACCACGCCGGTGAACGAACGGCTCAAGGGCTACAGCTATCCGCTCAGCGCCCGTGGGGTGGCCAACCTCGCGCCGACGCCGCCGTGGCACTACGTGGGTGACGTGGTCGGCGTCGAGTTCTGGACCACGCCGGCCGCGGCGGCCGCGTCGCTGCCGACCGGTCTGGACCCGGACCCGGCGAGCTCAGGGCACGGCTACGCGCTGTTCATCGACTGGCAGTTTTCCGCCAGTGACAACGAGTACCTCGACCCGGTGCGCAGCCAGTACAGCGAGTTCCTCGTGCTGCTCGACGCCGTGCACAAGGGTTCGCCCGTGGCGTGGTGCCCGTTCATCTACGTGGACAACGACGAGGCGCTGGCCCGCGGCTGGATCCAGGGCTTCCCGAAGAAGATCGGGGCCGTGCACCAGACCCGCGCGTTCGGCGTGCCGAGCCAGGCCGGCCCGGTGGTCGGCCCCGGCGGCCGGTTCGGTGCCACGCTGTCGTCGAACGGCCGGCAGCTGGCCGAGGCGCGCGTGACGCTCGAGAAGACCGCGCCGACCATCCCGGCGCTGGGGCGGCCGATCGTGAACCTGCGCTACTTCCCGCGGCTCACGGCCGGGCAGCAGCAGAACCCCGCCGTGCACGAGCTGACGCAGTCCGTTTTGGACACTCCGCAGGTGGCCGGTACGTGGACCGGCACCGGCGAGCTGTCGTTCTTCCCGGCGCAGGCCGAGGAGCTGGCCGACCTGGCGCCGCAGCGCACCGGCGCGGGCTTCCGCGGCTCGTTGTCCTACAGCGTCACGGATCTGATCATCCTCTGACGCGGTGGCGGCCGGGTCACCCGCGCGGCGCCCGGCCGCTCAGAGCCGTTCGTCCCGCATCACCTCGAGGTTGTGGAACACCGGCGGCCCGTCGCACAGCTTGCCGATCCGCTCGGCGAACTTCGCGGTCTCCGGCAGCTCCGAGTTCCGCATCGCCTCTTCGTACGACGGGAACTCGACGAACTCCATGTACGTCCCGGGGTTGTCGCGGTCGCTCATCACCACCGCGTGGGTGGCCGTGCGACTGCCCTGCGTCGCGGTTTTCCACTCGTCCATGAGCTCGTTCAGCTCGTCCGGGTGTGAGGTCTTGAACTCGATGACTTGCACGAAACTCATATCCGGCTCCTGGTGAGGCTGCCCCGAAAACTCATCGTGCGCGCGGCATCGGGGCCCGTCAACGCAGGTCGGGGCCCGGCTGTTCACCGGTCGCCTCAGTTCCACTCGACGGCGATGCCGGCCAGCCCCGGTCCCGCGTCGCGGAAGTAGCCGCTCGTCACACCACCCGTGTCGAGCGGGAGCTCTTCGGCCTCGACGGGCAGGGCGTCGTCGCGCGCGCGGACCTGGCGGGTGCAGCGCGCAGGCATCGCGGTGGGCGCGAACTGCAGCTGCAGCAGGTAGCTCGCGGCCTGGTCGCGCAGCATGCGGTAGTAGCCGGGGAACAACGCGCTGGAGTCGTCGCGCACCTCGAAGCAGAAGACGTGGATGTCGCCTTCGCCGAGTTTGCGGTCGAAGAGCAGCTCGGTCGCCATCGTCTCGCCGCCGGGGTGGCGCCGGATCCGCCCGACGCGACAGCCCTCGGCGGTGATCAGCTCGACGTCGTCGATCTTGCAGCCTGGGTCCCCGTTGTACACGGTCACGTAGCGGTCGGGGCCGTGCCGCCGGGCGCGCGTGACCAAGCGCGTGCGGATGCTGACCTGGCGGCGGCGCTCGTCGACCGTGATGCGGTCGTGGACCGAGAGCAGTTCCAGGTCGGCGTTGGAGTGGTTCGACGACGGCAGCACGCCCAGGTCGGTGAGCAGCTGGTCGACGATCGAGCCCATGTCGCCCGAGCGCAGGTCGTGGAACGACACCGCGGCCTGGTGACCGCGCGGGCGGGCGGTGCGCGGGCCGATCAGCACCACCAGCGAGTCGGACGGCAGCTGCAGCACCGACTCCAGAGCGCGCACGGCCGGCAACGCTTTGGGCACCTCGGGCTGGCGCAGCCCCCGCTGCCAGTAGCTGAGCGTCGACTGTCCAATCTGGGCGCCGCGCAGCGCCAGGTGGGCGCGCAGGCGGGCCAGCGACAGTCCCCGGTGCGAGATGGCCGTGCGCAGGGCGTGGTGGAACTCGCCGGTGCGCAACGCGTCGGCCAGCTCTGCGGGCAGATCGCCCGAGCCACGGCGAACAGGTTCGATGATCAGTGCGCCTTCCCCGTCTCGAGACACCGCTTGTCCCTTCACCAGACCAGTGTGGAGATCACTGCGTGCGCCGGCCGTGAACACCGCGGAACGTTCACGTTAGCAGCGCACGGTAGCCGCTCCGACCCCCGTTCGGGGTGGTTGGCCACGCAAGGGTGCCCATTCCGTGTTCCAGGACTGACCCGGAACGCGTTGATCACCGGAAGAGCATCTTGCTCCGCGTGACCGCACTGTTCACCGTTGTGACGACCGAGGGTCACGTCGTGGGGTGGGGAGGTCCGTGCCGGTGTTCGCCGAGCAGTTACCCGTCACCACCCGGGCGGCCGTCCGTCGTGGCCGGGTCCGGATCGAGAGAGTACGCACCGCGGGCCGGGTCCTGGCCCTCGTGGTGCTCGTCGGCATGGCGTTGCTGACGTCGGCACCGGGCGCGAGCGCGGCGCAGCCCTCCGGCGTCGGCAACGCCCACCTCGTCCCGCAGTCGGGCACCGGTGAGGCGCACGCCGTCCGCCTCGTCGCCGACGTCCTGCCGCGCGGCGACACCCCGCCGCCCGAGGACCACGACTCGGGCTGGCTGCCGTTGCTCATCCTCGGGGGCCTGCTGCTCACCGGCGGCGGGGGCTACCTGCTGCACGCGCGGCGCGAGGCGGCCTAAGGCGTACCGGCCGGCCCGGCGGTGCCGTCCCTCCCGCCGGGCCGCCGGTCGACCACCGTCTCGTCCGGTGCGACGGCCACGGCGTCGAGCGCCGCGTGCAGGAAAGGGATCAGGCCTTCGGCGTCGGGCCCGGTGAACACGGTCGAACCGAGCAGCATGCGGTTGAGCAGCATCCCGGCGCAGATGGCGATCAGCAGTGCCGAGCGGCCGGTCGCGTCGGTTCCGGGGAGGGCGTCGGCGAGCCGGCTCTGGTAGTTGCGCTCGATGCTCTCGCGCATGATCGCCGCCGCACGCGGGTTGGCGACCGAGCGCAGGGTCAGCAGCAGTCCGTCGGACGCGTGCTGGTCGTCGCCGGTCAGCAGGGCGCGCGCCGCCTCGGCGTTGAGCTCGGGCGTCATCATCGTCGACTTCTCGAACGCGACCTCCACCACCTCGGCGAAGAGCCCTTCCTTCGAGCCGAAGTACTTGCCGATCAGCCGCGCGTCCACGTCGGCCGCGCCGGCGATCTCGCGGACGCCGGCGCCGTCGTAGCCGTGCTCGGTGAACGCCTTGCGGGCGGCGTTCAGGATCGCCGCGCGGGTGGCCACGGGGTCCCGGCGCTTCGGCGTCGAATCAGGGCTCATGGTCGCCAGGGTACGAGCCCTGGTCCCGGCTTCGGGACAACTGCGGGTTGCTAAGGCTTCAGTCGTGGACTTATGGTCCACGGGTGTGGACTTGACCGCACCGACGACACGGCCGACGCCCTCATCGGCCGCGCGCTGGACCTCGGCGTCACCCTCGTCGACACCTCCGACCGGTACGGCGCCAGCGAGGAGATCATCGGCAAGGCGATCGCCGGTCGGCGCGAGAAGGTGGTGCTGGCGACCAAGTTCGGCATCGTCGAAGGCCCGACCGCGGACACGCGACCGGTGATCAACGGCCGCCCCGAGTACGTGCGCGAGCGCATCGAGCACTCGCTGCGGATGCTCGGCACCGACCACGTCGACCTGTACTACCAGCACCGCGTGGACCCGGACACGCCCATCGAGGAGACCGTCGGCGCGATGGCCGAGCTCGTGGCGGAGGGCAAGGTGCGCCACCTCGGCCTGAGCGAGGCCGCGCCCGACACGATCCGCCGCGCGCACGCCGTGCACCCGATCACTGCCGTGCAGACCGAGTGGTCGCTGTGGTCGCGCGACATCGAGGAGGAGGTGTTCCCGCTGTGCCGCGAGCTCGGCATCAGCGTCGTCCCGTACAGCCCGCTGGGCCGCGGGATGCTGACGGGCAAGCTCACGTCGTTCGACGAACTGCCCGAGAACGACTACCGGCGCAAGATGCCGCGGTTCGCCCGGGAGGTGTTCGAGGCCAACCTCGCTGCCGTGGAGACCGTGCGCGACATCGCCGCGGCCCACGGCGCCGCACCCGGCCAGGTCGCGCTCGCGTGGCTGCTCGCGCAGGCACCGGACGTGGTCCCGATCCCGGGCACGCTGCACCTCGGCCGGCTGGCGGAGAACGCCGGCGGCGCGTCGCTGGAGCTCAGCGGCGACGAGCTGAAGCGGCTCGACGCGCTGACCGTCATCGGCGAGCGCGAGGTCGCGCTGGACCACAACTGGTCCTACGGCGTCACCCCGCCGAGGTCCCGGTAGCGCCTGTCCTAGGGTGAGCCCCGTGGGGCGACTGGTCGTGATCGAAGGTCTGGACGGTGCCGGCAAGCGCACCCTCGCGGACGGGCTCACCGCTGAGCTGCAGCGCGGGGGCGCGCGGGTCGGCAGCCTGGCGTTCCCGCGGTACGGCCGCAGCATCCACGCGGACCTCGTGCGCGAGGCCCTGCACCGTGGCCACGGCGACCTCGCCGACTCCGTCTACGGCATGGCCCTGCTCTACGCCCTCGACCGCAGCGGCGCCGCCGACGAGATCCGCGCGCTGCTGGCGGACAACGACGTGGTGCTGCTCGACCGCTACGTCGCCTCCAACGCCGCGTATGCCGCCGCACGCCTGCGGGAGAACGCCGACGGCGACGTCGTGCGCTGGGTGTGGGGCCTCGAGGTCGACCGCTTCGCGCTCCCGCGGCCCGACGCGCACCTGCTGCTGCGGGTGTCCCCTGAGGTCGCCGCCGAACGCGCCGTCCGCCGCGCCGCCACGGACAGCGAGCGCGCGCGGGACGCGTTCGAATCCGACGACGCCCTGCAGCAGCGCTGCGCCGCCGTGTACGACGAGCTGGCCGCGGCCGGCTGGCTCGCGCCGTGGCACGTGCTCGACGGCGTGGCCGGTGTCGACCTGCCGACGCTGGCCAAGTCGCTGCTGTCCTGAGCGGTCAGCGTTCGTCGAAACGTGCCGGGTCGAACAACGCGATCGGGTGCGTCGTGCTCCCGTCGACGATCAGATCGGCCACGATCTCCCCGACCACCGGCACGAACTTGAAGCCGTGCCCCGAAAACCCGCACGCCACGACCACGCGAGGGTGCGCCGGGTGCCGCGCGATCACGAAGTCCTCGTCGGGCGTGTTCGTGTACAGGCAGGTCGCGGCGCGGCGGAACGTGCCCAGCGCCGGCAACCGCGAGCCGACGAGGCCGGTGACGGCGCGCACCTCGTCGTCGTGCACCCGGCGGTCGATCGTGTCGGCCGTGCACGGCGTGCCGGCGAGGTGCGAAGCCACCTTCACGCCCTGCGGTGAGTGCGCGGGAAAGCCGTAGAACTGTTCGCCCTGCTCGGTTTCCCACAGGTACACCGGATGCCGGTCGGCCGCGAACGCCGCCGCGTCCGCCGGTTCGAACCAGTACTGCACCTGCCGCTGCACCTCGAAGTCCACGCCGAGGTCGGCCAGCAGCGACGGCGCCCACGCGCCGGGGCACAGCACCAGCCGCGAAGCCGTGTAGTAGCTCGACGCCGTCCCCACGCGCACGCCGGACTCCGACGTGCTCCACGTGAACACCTGCTCCTCGTGGTGCAGCTCGGCGCCGTGGCGCGCGGCCAGCTGCAGGTGCGCGGCGACGCTGCCCTCGGGCGACACGAACCCGGCGCCCGGCTCGTAGAGGGCCACCTCGTCCTCGCGCGGGGCCATCGTGGGGAAGCGGCGACGGATCTCCGGCGCGTCGAGCAGCTCGTGCGGGATGTCGAACTTCTCGGCCGAGAGCACGCTGCCGGTGATCGTGCGCGAGTCCGGCGGCCCGGCCATCAGCCCGCCGCAGCGCGTGAACAGGTGCCGGCCGGTATCGCGTTCGACCTCGTCCCACAGCTCGTGCGCGCGCAGCAGCAACGGCACGTAGTCGGGACCTTCGAGGTAGGCCTGGCGGGTGATGCGCGAACCGCCGTGGCTGGAGCCGAGGTTGTGCACGGGCGCGAACTGGTCGATGCCGAGCACCCGTTGTCCGCGCTGCGCGAGCCGGTACGCCGCGGCGCTGCCCATGCCGCCGAGGCCGATCACGATCACGTCGTAGTGCGTCAAGCGGTTCTCCTCGTCCGTTCCGCCGAATCGGCCACCACCGCGGGCACTCGTTCGCCGAAGTACTCGATCTCCACCGGTGTACCAGGTTTCGCGCATTCGACGGGAAGCCACGCGTACGCGAGGTTCTTTTCGACGGTGTAGCCGCGCGCCGCGCTCGTGACGTAGCCCGCCGGGTGGCCCTCGAAGTACACGGGTTCCCTGCCCAGCACGAGATCGCCGGTGACCAGGGACGTCAGCGTGCGCCCGACGGTGGTGGCCGATCGGCCGAGCAAGGCGTCGCGGCCGAGGAAGTAGCCCTTGTCCATCCGCACGGCGAACCCGAGCCCGGCCTCGTACGGATCGTGCTCCGTGGTGAAGTCGACGCCCCACGTGCGGCGGCCGTCCTCCAGCCGCAAGCTCGTGAGAGCCTCGCATCCGGCCGCGACGATCCCGTGCGGCTGCCCGGCTTCCCACAGCGTGTCCCACAGCAGACGGCCGAGGTCCGCGCTGGTGTGCAGCTCCCAGCCGGGTTCGTGGGGCGGGCGCAGCGCGAGCACCGGCACGTTGCCGACGTACGTGTCGAAGGCGTCTTCGTCTACTGTGGACAGTTCTGGGAGAACCTGCCGCGCGAGCGGTCCCCGCAGGCCGAGGCAGCACGTGCCGCCGGTGGTTTCGTGGATCTGCACCGTGCCGTCGCCGGGCAGGTGGCGGCGCAGCCAGTCGACGTCGAGCGCGCTGTTCGCCCCGACGTGGAACCGGGCGGCGCCCAGCCGCGCCACCGTCAGATCACTGCGGACACCACCGTCTTCGCCGAGCAGCAACGTGTACGTGACCGCACCCGGCGTGTGGCCGAGCTGGTTGGTGGTCATCGTCTGCAGGAACGGCAGCGCACCCGGTCCGGTGACCTCCAGCCGGGTCGCCGGGGTCAGGTCGAACACCGCCACCCGCTCGCGCGCGACGATCGCCTCCGCACCCGCTGTCCGCGCTCCGGATGACGGCACGCGGGAGAGCTCAGACAGGGTTTCGTTGGCGGAGAACCAAACCGGGCGCTCCCAGCCGCCGGTTTCCGCGAAGCACGCACCCAAAGCGACGTGTCGCTCGTAGAACGGCGAAGTGCGCAACGGCCGCCGCGGCTCGTCGTGCCGTATGCCCGCGACCGTCCGGATCGCGCGTTCCCGAACGTGGTCCGGCGCGAGTTGCGCCCGCTCGAACCGGGCGAGATCGCTCGTGTGCAGGTCGAGCCGCGGCTGCCCGTCGACGAGCCACCGCGCCACCTCACGCGCGACGCCGGCGGTATGCGAGGAGGCCACGGCCTCGGCGATCCAGAAACCGTCGAGGTCCGGGTGCTCGCCGACCAGCGGCCTGCCGTCCGGGGTGGCCGCGACCAGGCTGGTCACGCCGTCCTCGACTTTGGCGTCATCCAGCGCGGGCAGCAGGCGCGCGGCCTCGGCCCAGGGCTGCTCGAAGTCGGCCCGGGCGAACGGCTCGGCCGTGCGGGGCGCGGCGTGGCCGATGCCGAGGCGGTCGACGTGCTCGCGCACGGTCAGCCCGCCGTGGCGCAGGACCGGCTTGCCCGCCTCGGTGAAGTCATCGTTGTCACCGGCGAGCGAGGGCAGCGTGCTGGTGCGCGCGTAGTGCTGCGCCAAGGGCACGAGCGGCACGGTGAGCTCCACGAGTCGTCCGATCTCCGGCGCTCCTGCACCCGCGCACGAGACCACCACGTCGGCGCGGAAGCGATCGGTCCCGGTGACCACGCCGGTCACGCGCCCGGCACTGCGTTCGATGGCCGTAACCCGTTGTCCCGTCAGGAAACGCGCCCCGCGTCCGGTCGCCCGGCGGGCCTGCGCCCAGGCCGCGCGCCGGGGTTTCGCCAGGCCGTCGCCCGGGGTGTGGAGCCCGCCGAGCACCTTCGCCGCGTCGAGCAGCGGGTGCAGTTCGGCGCACTCGGCCGGTGAGCGCAGGTAGCTGCGCACGCCCCACGACGTGGCCCAGCCGTGGCGCCGCTTGAGCTCGGCGAGCCGCTCCGGCGTGGTCGCGAGCTCCAGGCCGCCGACGGGCTGGAAGCACCAGCCGCCGTCGAGCGTGAGCGAGCTGTACTTGGCCACGGTGTACTGGGCGAACCGCGTCAGCGTGCGGTCGGGATCGGTCTGGAACACCAGGCCCGGCGCTTCGGCGCTCGCCGGTCGGCCTTGGTCCAGCACCGTGACGTCGGTCCAGCCGCGTTCGGTGAGCTCGTCGGCCAGTGCGCAGCCGAGGAGCCCGGCGCCGATGACGACCACTCGCGGACGGGCTGCCATCGCGGTACCTCCTGGCCGGGTTCACCGGGCACGCCGAACGACCCGCCGGGCACGGGCCAGGTTGCGGATGGGGGTGTGTGTTCCGTCTTCTGCAACAAAGTGCGGGATCGCGGGGGTACGTGTCAAGACTGCGCGCGGAAGGGGTTTTTCGCTTGCGCCCAGGCAGGTGAAGCCCGTAACGCGAACCTCGGCAGGGGCGATTCGACGCCGGAGGAGTATCAGCCGGCGTAGTAGCCCAGTTGCGCCGAAAGTTCGTTCGCCGCTTCCGTCATCGGCCGCACGATCTGCTTGATCCGCTGCTTCGACAGCCGGTACGACGGCCCCGAAGCGCTCATCGCCGCCACGACCTCGCCGCCCGGGCCGTGGATCGGCACCGCGACCGCGTGCATGCCGAGCTCCAGCTCCTCGAAGCAGGCCGCGTAGCCGTCCTCGGCCACGCGCTCGACCTCCGACTCGAGCTCGTCGGGGTCCACGGTCGTGCGCGGCGTGTACTGCTCGAGGCCGTGGCCGAGCACGCGCTTGCGGTCGGCCACGGTCATCGCGGCCAGCAGCACCTTGCCGCTGGAGGTCGCGTGCAGCGGCGTGCGCTGCCCGGTCCAGTTCTGCGTGGTGATGGCGGCCGCGCCGCGGGCCTGGCTGATGTTGATGGCCACGCCGTCGTCGGCGATCGCGATGTTCACGGTCTCGCCCAGCTCCTCGGCCAGGGCCTGACAGGTCTGGCGGCCGAGTTTCGCGAGGTCCATGCGGCCGGTGGCCGCGCCGGCGAGGCGGACGATGCCGAAGCCGATCGCGTACTTCCCGCGCTCGCCCAGCTGCTCGACAAGCCCGTGCTGTTCCAGGACACTCAGCAGCCGGGACGCCGTCGACTTGTGCACCCCGAGCTCACCGGCGATCTCCGTGATCCCCGACTCCCCGTTGCGCGCGAGCAGTTCCAGCACGAAAATCGCGCGGTCGACCGACTGAACTTGACTTCCCGTTGCGTTGCCCGAGTCCTGGTTCCGCATAGCGCAACACTAACGGCTGGGCGGCGATCTGTTCGGCTGAGCGGGCGAATCCCTTGACGATGAGGGCGCGCGGGCCGCACTGTTGCGCACAGTGCACATCGACGCGTCATGCGCAACATTCACGAACCGCTCCCGGTTCCCGTGACCCGTTTCCCGGAGGCTGCCCGATGATCCGTGCCTGCGCCGTCGCCGACCTGCCCGAGGGCGAGTCCCTCCGCATCGACGGCCCGATCCCGATCGCCGTCTTCCACACCGCCACTGGCTTCTACGCCATCGACGACACCTGCACCCACCAGGACGCCTCGCTCGCCGACGGCTGGCTCGAAGGCTGCTTCGTGGAGTGCCCGCTGCACGCGGCCCAGTTCGACCTGCGCACCGGCGCGCCGACGTGCCTGCCGGCGAAGGACCCGGTCCGCACCTACGCCGTGGTCGTCACCGACGGCGTGGTGTTCGTCGACGCGCCGGTGCCGGCGGTCGTCGGCGAGGGCAGCGCCCAGCTCACCGTCTAGCTCTTCCCACCCGAGGCCCGTGGGGGTTCCCGAGCGCCCGCCCGGGAACCTTCACGGGCCGTCCACACCTGCTCGGGAGCGCCCGGATGGAGCAATCCGAGCTCGCGATCTTGATCTTTCTGGTGGTCAAACGCGCGGGTCGTGCTCGACGGCGGCGCAAGTAGTGCGAACATGTGCTCATGAAGGCACGTGTCTTGGTGGTCGACGACGACCCCGCGCTGGCGGAGATGCTCACCATCGTGCTCCGCGGTGAGGGGTTCGACACCGCGGTGGTCGCGGACGGTTCGCGCGCGCTGCCGGCGCTGCGCGAGCTCAAACCGGACCTGGTTCTGCTGGACCTGATGCTGCCCGGCATGAACGGCATCGACGTCTGCAAGGCGATCCGCGCCGAGTCCGGCGTGCCGATCGTGATGCTGACGGCCAAGAGCGACACCGTCGACATAGTGCTGGGCCTGGAGTCCGGCGCCGACGACTACGTGGTCAAGCCGTTCAAGCCGAAGGAGCTCGTCGCCCGCGTGCGCGCCCGCCTGCGCCGCACCGAGGCCGAGCCCGCCGAGTCGCTGACCATCGGCGACCTGGCGATCGACGTGCCTGGCCACGAGGTCACCCGCGAGGGCAAAGCCATCCCGCTCACGCCGCTGGAGTTCGACCTGCTCGTGGCGCTGGCCCGCAAGCCGCGCCAGGTCTTCACCCGCGAAGTGCTGCTGGAGCAGGTGTGGGGCTACCGCCACGCGGCGGACACGCGGCTGGTCAACGTGCACGTCCAGCGTCTGCGGTCGAAGGTCGAGAAGGACCCGGAGCACCCCGAGGTGGTGTTGACGGTGCGCGGCGTCGGTTACAAGGCCGGCCCGCCGTGATGAGGCGATGACGGCTTCCGCGGCAGCCGGCCCACCCGCCGGGACAAAGAGTCACCCGAAGGTGGGACGGCTGACCGCTTTCGCCCGAGCCACGATGCGCTTCGTACGGCGCCTCGTGGTCTTGGCGCGCCGCCGGGTGGTGGCGTTCAACGAGCTGTGGCGCCACTCGCTGCAGTTCCGCGTGACGATCTCGACGCTCGCGCTGTCGGCCGCCGTGGTTTTCGTGCTGGGCATGGTGCTGCAGAACCAGATCACCGAGCGCCTGCTCGACACGAAGCGCAGGGCCGCCGTCGAGCAGACGCAGGCACTGGCCGACACCGCGGCGCGCGAGCTGGTGGGTGTCGGAGGCGAGTCGCCCGACGCGCTGCACACGCGGCTCGAGAACGCGTTGAAAAAGATCTCCACGACGTCGGCGTCGCCCGCGGGGTCCACGGCGGGCACGTTCGAGCCGGTGCTCGCGAGCGTCGGGCGCGACCAGTCGGACGCCGACCCGGTGTTCGTGGGTCCGTTCACGTCGGTGCCGGTGCGGCTGCGCCAGTTCGTGGAAGGCGGCAACCTCGCGCGCGTCGAGCACACCGTCTCCGAGAACAACGCGAACACCACGTACCTCATCGTGGGCACGCCGCTGAGCTCGGTGGCGAGCCCGCTGCAGCTGTACTTGCTGTTCCCGCTGACCAGCGAGCAGAACACCGTGTCGACCGTGCAGAACACGCTGCTCGTGGGCGGGCTCGTGCTGCTGCTGTTGCTGGCCGGCATCACGAACCTGGTGGTCCGGCAGGTGGTGCGGCCCGTCCGCCAGGCCGCCGCGGCGGCCGAGCAGTTCGCGGGCGGTGACCTGGAGCAGCGCCTCGCCGTGGTCGGGGAAGACGACCTGGCGAAGCTCGCCGTGTCGTACAACGGCATGGCCGCGAGCATCCAGCGCCAGATCCGCCAGCTCGAGGAGTTCGGCGGGCTGCAGCGCCGGTTCACCTCCGACGTCTCGCACGAGCTGCGCACCCCGCTCACCACCGTCCGCATGGCCGCCGACGTGCTGCACGCGTCCCGCGAGCAGTTCCCCGCCGGCCTCGCGCGGTCCACGGAGCTGCTGGTCGACGAGCTCGACCGCTTCGAGGCGCTGCTCGGCGACCTGCTGGAGATCAGCCGGCTCGACGCCGGTGTCGAAGAGCTGTCGGCCGAGTACATCGACGTGCGGCCCATCGCCACGCGCGCGGTCGAGCAGGTGCGCGTGATCGCCGGGACCGCGGGCAGCTCGGTCGAGCTGATCCTGCCCGACGAGGACGCCTCCGCCGAGGTCGACGCCCGGCGCGTGGAGCGGATCCTGCGCAACCTGCTGGGCAACGCCGTCGACCACAGCGAGGGCAAACCGGTGCAGCTCACCGTCGCCGTGAACGAGACGGCGGTGGCCATCACCGTGCGCGACCAGGGCGTGGGCCTGCGCGCGGGCGAGGCCGACCTGGTGTTCAACCGGTTCTGGCGCGCCGACCCGTCGCGCAACCGGCGCACCGGCGGTACCGGCCTCGGCCTGGCGATCAGCCAGGAGGACGCGCGGCTGCACGGTGGCGTCCTCGACGCGTGGGGCGAGCTGGGCCAGGGCGCCTGCTTCCGGCTCGTGCTGCCCCGCCACCAGAACGTGCCGATCGAGGAGAACCCGCTGCGCCTGCCGCCGCCCGACGCCACGTCGGAGATCACGCTGTCGCCGTCGTCGGTGCTCGAGGTGCAGCCGGCGCCCGACGCGATCCTCGCCGACCGCGACGCCGAGCGAGTTTCCGACCGCGAGGAGGTCGGCCGGTGAGACGTGTTCTCGCCGCGCTGGCGTGTCTGCTGCTGCTCGCCGGCTGCGCCAACGTACCGCTGGAGTCGCAGCCGCTGGTCGTATCCGTGGACTCGACGCCGCCGGTGGCGAACGACGCTCCCGAGCCGGCGCACGGCCTCGCCGCGCTCGACATCGTGCGGGAGTTCATCCGCAACAACGGCGACCCGCGGTCCAACAACGCCGCCGCCCGGGCGTACCTCGACGACCAGCAGCGCAGCACGTGGAAACCCAGCCGGGCGATCACGATCATCGACAACACGTTCAGCACCGTCTACGAGACCCCGCCGCAGCCGCCGTCCTCGACGACGCCGCCCGACCCGAACGTGCGGGAGGTCGGGCTGCGCGGCTACACCCTGGGCACACTGAGCGGCGACTCCGCGTTCATCCCCGGCTCCGGCTCGGCCGAGCTCACGATCGAGGTGCGCAAGCAGCCGAGCGGTGAGTGGCGCATCTCCTCCCCGCCGGCCACGCTGGTGGTGACCGACGACGACTTCGAGGCGAACTACAACCGCGTCCCGGTGAGCTTCTACTCGCCCGACTCCGGCACGTTCGTGCCCGACCTGCGGTACGTGCCGGCGAAGCCGCAGTCGGGCCTGCCGGGGCGCGTGATGGACCTGATCGTGCAGGGGCCGTCGGCCGGGCTCGGCGGGGCCGTGAAGAACCTGCTGGGCGACCAGGTCACGCTCGACACGAACGTGAAGAACACCGACGACGGCTCGCTGCTCGTGCAGCTTTCGGGGCTCACCGGCGCGAGCCCCGAGACGAGAACGCTGATCGCGGCGCAGATCGTGCTGTCGATGCAGGCCGTCACGTCCACGCGCATCCGGCTGCTCGCCGACGGCCAGCCGCTGGTGCGCGGCATGGAGTACTGGCGAAGCAGCGACGTGCCGAACTACAGCGCCGCCTCCTCGCCGAGCCCCGATCTGCAGGGCCTGATGACCGTCGACGGCCGCATCCGCTCGCTCACCGACGGCGCGCCGGTGGCGGGCCCGGCGGGCAACGGTGAGTACGCCGTGGTCAGCGCCGCGCAGTCGATCGACGGCAAGCGGCTCGCGGTGGTGGAACGCAGCGGTGACCGCGTGCAGCTGCGCGTCGGCGACCTCGGCCGCGACCTGCCGCTGGTGGACCTCTCAGGCGGTTCGCTGAGCCGTCCGACGTGGCGGCCCGCGCCGAGCGGGGCCGGTCCGTCGGGTGAGGTGTGGACGGTGGTGGACCACTCGATCGTCGCCCGCATGGTCCTCGACCCGACCGGCCACTGGCTGCGGCAGAGCGTGAACGCCAACGACCTGCTCGCGCTCGGCACCGACATCGACGCGTTGCGCCTGTCGCGCGACGGCGCCCGCGTGGCGGCGATCGTCAACGGCCAGCTCGTGGTCGCGGCGGTCGTGCGCGACGGCGACACGGTGACGCTGCGGGAGCCGCGCGTGCTCCAGCCCGGTGACCTGTCGGACGTCGTGGACCTCGACTGGGGTTCGACGGCGGACACGCTGGTGGTCGTCACGTCGGCGAGTTCCCAGCCCGTGCAGCGCGTTTCCGTGGACGGGCGCCGGATGGACGCGTTCAACGGCTCGAACCTGACCGCGCCGGTCACCGCGGTCACGGCCGCACCCAACCGGCCCATCGTGGTGGCCGACCCGGGCGGGCTGTGGAACGCCACCGAACTGGGTGAGGTCTGGCGGCCCCAGGCCCACACGATGCTCAACGCGACGCCGTTCTACCCGGGCTGACGAGGGTTATTCCGCTCGTTTTCGCCGGGCGGGGCTCGAGGGTGCCGAAACTGTCGGTGCCCGGGTGCACACTGCGAGTCATGGTTCTCGATCTGCTCGTTCCCGCCCGTTGCGCCGGCTGTGGTGCCCGGGGTGTCCCTTGCTGCGCGGAGTGTTCGCGGGTGTGGGGGTCACTCACGGAGGTGGTCCGCGCGCCGCTGACCGGTCTCGCGCCCGCGTACGCGCTGGCCCGCTACCAGGGTGTCGCCAAGCGCGTCTTGATCGCCTACAAGGAGCGCGGGCGCCGCGATGTGGCGCCGGCACTCGGACGGGTGCTCGCGTCCGCGCTGGCCGCCTTGCCTCGCGCCGGTTCTCCCCGCCCCGATGCTTCCCGCGCCGGCCCGCGCCGCGAGGGACACTCACTCGGTGGACCTTCGTTCGATGAACCGACCTTCGTCGGGTCTTCGCCCACCGATCTCCGCCTCGTAAAGCCCGCTGTCCCCGGGAATTCCACCTTCCCTAGGGATTCCAAGGTCCGCAGAGATTCCACCGTCTCCTGGAATTGCACAGCCGCCGGGGATTCCGTGCGCGCCGGGCCGTGGTGCCTCGTCCCGGCACCGAGCCGTCGCTCGGCTTCACGCCTCCGTGGTGGCCCGCACGTGCAGCGCCTCGCCGAGGCCGCTGCGCGCTGTCTCGCCCAAACGGGCGCCGAGGCCTTCGTCGCGCCCGCTCTCGCGCTGAAGGGCGCCCGCGACGCCGTGGGTCTCAGCCGGGCGGAGCGCGTCGCCAACCTGGCCGGGCGGTTGCGGTTCGTGCCCGCCGGCCGGCCACCGCCGGGCAGCCGGGTCGTGGTGCTCGACGACGTGGTCACCACGGGTGCCACGGCGGCCGCGTGCGTGCGGGCACTCACCGACGCCGGGGTCGCCGTGTCGGCTGTGGTCGCGTTGCTCGCCGCAGGGTGAGCAGACGTCACCTACACGAGTGACGTCAAGAGGGAACGCGGCGCGACGGCCGCCCGTTGTCGGGACATGAGGGTCTGGCTCGGATTCACGCGGGCGGCCGAACACTCCACCGGGGTGGCGGCTGTGGCGCGGCGGGCCGTGACTCTCGGCTTCCGGGCTCCCGCACCGTTGCGCCGTACGCGTGAAAATGCATCGCTCGCGTTCGGCCGTCAGGGGCGGGATTTCGGGCTGCACACGGGGGTTTCGCTGCGCGCCGTAACGGGTTCCCGAATCGTGACATCCCCCGGCCCGGGGGCTGTTGCGAGAGGCGTGATGAAGCTAACGTGCTCCGCTATCAGCAATCCCCGCAGGCAGGGAGGTGTGCAGCCCATGTCCCTGGCGCCGGAGGCGCGCTGAGTCCGCGCTCGAGCATCCGCCACGAGACGTCGTGACCGGCCATCGAGTTCTTCTCAGCCCGCCAGATCCGGGCTCCGTCCCCGCACTACCGGCGCCGTGTGAACACACAACAGCTCGCAGTCATCTCAGCGAGGGAGGTCGTGTATGGACATCGTCGTAAAGGGCCGCAACGTGGAGGTGCCCGACCACTACCGGGCACTCGTCAGCGAAAAGCTGGCCCGTCTTGAGCGCTACGACAAGAAGGTCATCCGGTACGACGTGGAGTTGTTCCACGAGCCGAACCGCCGGCAGGCGAAGAGCTGCCAGCGCGTCGAGATCACCGGAAAGGGCCGCGGCCCGGCCGTGCGCGCCGAAGCGTGCGCCGCGGACTTCTACGCAGCGCTCGACTCCGCCGTCACGAAGCTGGAGAACCGGCTGAGGCGGACACACGACCGGAGGCGCGTGCACTACGGGCGCAGCCGCCCGGAGTCGGTCGCCGAGGCGACCTCGATGGCGATGGCCGGCGGATCGCCGGACGCCGTCGCCCGTCCCACAGCGAGCACGGCGGTGCTGGAGGCACCCGCCGCGGACACGGCCGAACCGATCACCGATGGTTTCGCGGCCGTCAGCTCCGGTGAGATCACCCTGCCCCAGCAGAAACGCTGGGAAGACGACGATCTGGGCTACCAGCCCGGCCGCGTAGTCCGCGAGAAGAAGCACAACGCGGACCCCATGTCGGTGGACCAGGCTCTCTACGAGATGGAGCTGGTCGGTCACGACTTCTACCTGTTCAACGACTCCGAGTCCGGGCGGCCGAGCGTCGTGTACCGGCGGAAGGGTTTCGACTACGGCGTGATCCGGCTCGGCGGCTGAGCCTGCCGAGCCGGCGCGGCCGGAGGGGGAGCCGGCCGGTGCCACGGGTGGCCCGCACGCGAGCGCGTGCGGGCCACCCGCGTGCCGGGAGTAGGGTGCGAAGGGGCCTCTCGTGACCTTCTGCGAGCACGTGCGTGCGCGGACCACTGTGTGTTCCCTACGATGTGGTGAGACGGCGGCGCCGCACTACGAGTGCGCGCCGTGCCCACAAGCCCGGGACCGGCTCGGGTGCGATCATGATCAGCTAGTGAGGTCGACCGGATGGTGCTGAACCGCCTGCTCCGCGCGGGTGAGGGCAAGATGGTGAAGCGGCTGCGCAACATCGCCGATCACATCAACACCCTCGAAGACGACGTGAAGGACCTGTCGGACGCCGAACTGCAGGCGAAGACCGGCGAGTTCAAAGAGCGGTACGGCAAGGGTGAGTCGCTCGACGAGCTGCTCCCGGAGGCCTTCGCGGTCGCCCGCGAGGCCGCCAAGCGGGTGCTCGGCCAGCGGCCCTACGACGTGCAGATCATGGGCGGCGCGGCGCTGCACCTCGGCCAGGTCGCCGAGATGAAGACCGGTGAGGGCAAGACCCTCACCTGCGTGCTCCCGGCCTACCTCAACGCGCTGTCGGGCGACGGCGTGCACGTCGTCACCACCAACGACTACCTCGCCAAGCGCGACGCCGAGTGGATGGGCCGCATCCACCGCTTCCTCGGGCTCGAGGTCGGCGTGATCCTCGCCGAGCAGGACCCGCAGGAGCGCCGCCGGCACTACGAGGCCGACGTCACCTACGGCACGAACAACGAGTTCGGCTTCGACTACCTGCGCGACAACATGACGTGGTCGCTCGACGAGTGCGTGCAGCGCGGGCACAACTTCGCGATCGTGGACGAGGTCGACTCGATCCTCATCGACGAGGCGCGCACGCCCCTGATCATCTCGGGGCCGGCGGACCAGTCGTCGCGGTGGTACATGGAGTTCGCCCGCCTCGCGCCGCTGATGCAGGGCATCGACACCACCACGATGGGCTCGCGCGAGCGCGTCGAGAAGACCAACCTGATCAACTCGAAGTACCACTACGAGATCGACGTGCGCAAGCGCACCGTGGCGGTCACCGAGAAGGGCGTGCGGTTCGTCGAGGACCAGCTCGGCATCGAGAACCTCTACGAGGCCGCGAACACGCCGCTGGTCGGCTACCTGAACAACGCGTTGAAGGCCAAGGAGCTCTACAACAAGGACAAGGACTACATCGTCCGCGACGGTGAAGTCACGATCGTCGACGAGTTCACCGGCCGCATCCTGGTGGGCCGCCGCTACAACGAGGGCATGCACCAGGCGATCGAGGCCAAGGAAAAGGTCGAGATCAAGGCCGAGAACCAGACGCTCGCCACGATCACGCTCCAGAACTATTTCCGCCTGTACAACAAGCTTTCGGGCATGACCGGTACGGCCGAGACCGAGGCCGCGGAGTTCCACCAGACCTACAAGCTGGGTGTGGTGCCGATCCCGACGAACCGGCCGATGGTGCGCGCCGACCGCGCCGACCTGATCTACAAGACCGAGCAGGCCAAGTTCGAGGCCGTCGCCGAGGACATCGCCGAGCGGCACGAGAAGGGCCAGCCGGTGCTGGTCGGAACCACGAGCGTCGAGAAATCCGAGCACCTCTCGAAGCTGCTGCTGAAGCTGGGCGTGCCCCACGAGGTGCTGAACGCGAAGTACCACGGCCGGGAGGCGCTGATCGTCGCGCAGGCCGGCAAGGTCGGCGCCGTCACCGTCGCCACGAACATGGCCGGTCGCGGTACCGACATCGTGCTGGGCGGCAACCCGGACATCATCGCCGACCAGGTGCTGCGCGAGCGCGGGCTCGACCCGGTGGAGAACTCCGAGGAGTACGAGGCCGCGTGGCCGAAGGTGCTCGAGGAGATCAAGACCGGTGCCAAGGAAGAGGCCGAGCAGGTCCGCGAGGCCGGTGGTCTCTACGTGCTCGGCACCGAACGCCACGAGTCGCGCCGCATCGACAACCAGCTGCGCGGTCGTTCCGGCCGTCAGGGCGACCCGGGCGAGTCCCGGTTCTACCTGTCGCTGGGCGACGACCTCATGCGCCGGTTCAACGCCGTGATGGTCGAGCGCGTGATGACCACGATGCGCCTGCCCGACGACGTGCCGATCGAGCACAAGATGGTCTCCAAGGCCATCAAGAGCGCGCAGACGCAGGTCGAGCAGCTCAACATGGAGACGCGCAAGAACGTCCTCAAGTACGACGAGGTCATGAACGAGCAGCGCAAGGTGATCTACGCCGAGCGCCACCGCGTGCTCGAGGGCGAGGACCTGCGCGAGCAGATCGAGCACATGACCGTGGACGTCGTCGGTGCGTATGTCGACGGAGCCACCTCCGAGGGCTACGCCGAGGACTGGGACCACGAGCAGCTGTGGACCGCCCTCAAGACGCTCTACCCCGTCGGCCTGAACTGGGACGACCTGGTGGAGAACGGCGACCTCGACGCCGAGGGCCTGCGCGAGGCGCTGGTCAACGACGCGGTCGAGGCGTACGACAAGCGCGAGGCGGAGATCGACGAGCTGGTGGGCGAGGAGGGCGCGATGCGCCGCCTCGAGCGCCAGGTGATGCTGACCGTGCTGGACCGCAAGTGGCGCGAGCACCTCTACGAGATGGACTACCTCAAGGAGGGCATCGGCATGCGGGCACTCGCTCAGCGCGACCCGCTGATCGAGTACCAGCGCGAGGGCTTCGACATGTTCCGCGCGATGCTCGAATCGCTGAAGGAGGAGGCCGTCGGCTTCCTGTTCAACCTCCAGGTCGAGCGCAGCGAGCCCGAGCCCGCGCCGCAGCTGGACCCGTCGGCGCTGCCCGCGGGCATCACGTCGGCCACGGGCGCCGCGGCCGCTTCCTTCGGCGACGACGGCGGCCGCCACTCACGCCCGACCCCGCCCCAGCCGCCCACGACCGACACCGAGTCGGTGCCGTCGGCCTTGCGCGGCAAGGGCGTCGGCGGCGGCGTCCAATCCGGACTGACCATGTCCGGCCCCGCCGAGGGCGGCGGTGTTGAGTCCCATTCGGACAGTGCCGACTCCGACGGCGCCGGCGCGGGCAACACACGCCGCGAACGCCGCGCCGCCGAGCGCGCGCAGGCGAAGAAGGGCAAGAAGGGCCCGCGTCGCTGACGCAGGTTTTTCCAGGGCGGGCCGCATTCGTGTGGCCCGCCCTCTTTGTGCGCTACGCCGGGGTCGCGTTCGGGCGGCGAAGCACCGCTGTTGCCGACGAAGTTCTTCGAAGGGCGGGGGCCGGCCGCCTTCACGTGACGGGATTCGCCTACGCGCCTAACGTGGTCGGTGGTGCCGTCGAGGGGGAGAGCCGTGGCTGACCTGGAAACCTTCACACAGATGTTCGCGCCCGAGTACAAAGCGGACCCGTACCCGTTGTACCGCAAGTGGCGTGAGGCCGAGCCCGTCGCCGAGATCGCGCCGGGGTTCCTCGTGGTGAGCGGCCTGGCGGAGGCGACGGAGGTCGTGCGTGATCCCGCGTTCGGGCACCCGCGGCCCGAGGTCCTCGACCCGGCCACCCGCCACCCGGACGACTTGGTCGATGCCGAGGGCCGCCCGGTGGTGTCGTTCCTCGGTCTCAACCCGCCGGACCACACGCGCCTGCGCCGGCTCGTGTCGAAGGCCTTCACGCCGCGGATGGTCGAGCGCCTGCGCCCGCGCGTCGAGGACATCACCGCGCGCCTGATCTCCGACCTGATCGACGCCGGTTCGGCCGACCTGATGACCGCGCTGGCCGCGCCGCTGCCGGTCGAGGTCATCAGCGAGATGCTCGGCGTCCCGATGGCCGACCGGTCGCGCTTCGCCGAGTGGTCGCACGCGCTGGCCCGCGCCCTCGACCCGGCGTTCCTCGTCGCCGACTCCGTGCTCGAAGAAGCGGGCGACGCCGGCCGCGAGTTCAACGCCTACTTCCGCGAACTGGCCGCCGAACGCCGCCGCAACCCCGGTGAAGACCTCCTGTCGGACCTCGTCGCCGTCACCGATCAGGGCGACAAGCTCACCGAGGCCGAGCTCCTGGTCACGCTCACCCTCCTGCTCGTCGCCGGGCACGAGACCACCACCAACCTCATCGGCAACGGCGTCCTCGCCCTGCTCGGCACCGACGCCGGCCTCCGCTCCCTCGGCGACGACGGCGCCCTCGCGCCCAATGCCGTCGAAGAAGTCCTGCGCCACGACTCCCCGGTGCAGCTCACCAGCCGCGTCGCGCTGAAGCCCACGCGCATCGGCACCACCGACGTCGCCCCCGGCGCCCAGGCGATCGTCCTCATCGGCGCCGCAAACCGCGATCCCGCCACCCACCCGGACCCGGACACCTTCGATCCCACCCGCGAGCCCTCCCGCCACCTCGCCTTCGGCCAGGGCATCCACTTCTGCCTCGGCTCACCCCTGGCCCGCCTCGAAGGCCAGACCGCCCTGCGCGAACTGGCCGTCCGCACCCCGGCGCTGCACCTGGCCGGCCCCCCGACCTGGAACCCGACCATCACCATGCGCGGCCTGTCCCAACTCCCGGTGGCGATCGGCTGACGCCGTGACCTGCTGTTCGGGACACCCGTCCCATCAAGCAGCCGACGGACGCGCCGGCACCGCACGCGCCGGCCCCAGCCGCGGCGCCAGCAAGTGGAACCGCGTACAAACCCACCCCGTCCGTGTCCGCTCGAACCGCGCCGCCAAAGCGAGCACCCGAGGCCCATTCCGAATGGTCGTCGCGGCCTCCAGCGCAAGATCCGTCGGGTGGCACAGGTGCAGCGTCCCGACCCGATGCCGCGTGCTCGGCAGGCGGCTGTGCGTCAGAAGCCGCGCGAACAAGGCCGGGTCGACGAGGTTCTGCACCTGCGCCGCGGCGCGGCGGCCGCCGAGGACTTCGAGGATGGCGTTGAGGCGGCCGGTCAGCTGGCGTTCGCTCGGGGGTCCCAGGAGCTGCACCACGTTGTGGCCCGCGGGTGGCAGGTCGCGGACCGGCGGGCGATGCCGCGTGACGTGGCGGACAGTGCGGGGCCGGGCGGCGGGCTCGCTGCCCGCGAGGCCCCGGAGGCGGTGGGTCGTCATGTGTTCCTCCCCTGAAACGCGGACGATCCGCTGCAGGTAGTGCCCGGACAAAGCCGAAACCGGGACTGCCTGCGCCTGATCCGGCGAAATCCGCGAAACCGCCCATTCCGATCTGCAAGATGCGCTACGCCCGTTGCCGCGCACGCGGATCGCTAGGGTGAGCCCGTGCTCAAAGGCTTGCTGGTCGACTACGCCGGCGTCCTCACCGACCCCGACGCCCACCTGCTCTACGACTACCTGCGCGCCATCCGCTCCGGCGGCACGCGCACCGGCCTGGTCTCCAACGCGCCCGGCGCCACGTCGGCCGTCCGCCACCAGCTGGGCGACTACTTCGACACGCTGGTCTTCTCCGGCGAGGTCGGCGTGGCCAAACCCGACCGCGAGATCTACCTCGTGGCCGCCGAACGCCTCGGCCTCGCCGCCGCCACCTGCGCGTTCGTGGACGACGCGGCCCGCAACGTCCGCGGCGCCGCCGAGGCTGGCATGGTCGCCATCCACCACGTCACGATGGAGGGCACCCTCGAAGAGCTGGCCGCTCTCTTCAGCTAGTCCGTCGCACCAGCTCGAACGACAGCACCGCGGCCGCCGCCGAGACGTTGAGGGACTCGACGTCGCCGGGCATCGGGATGGAGACCCACTCGGTCACCAGCTCGGCCACGGCCGCGCCCACGCCTTCCGTCTCCCCGCCCAGGACGAACGCCGCCCGCTGGGGGAGCGAAACGTCGAACACCGTCGACTTGCCCGATGCACTCAGTGCGTACAGGCCATAGCCGGCGTCCGTCAGCATTTCCGCCGCGTCACGGGCGCTGCCGCACCGCAGCACCGGCGCGCGGAACGCCACGCCGGCCGAAGCCTTGACCACCATCGGGTCCAACGCGGCCACGCCCCGCCTCGGCACGATCACGCCTTCCAGACCGGCGGCGGTTGCCGTGCGCAGGATCATGCCGACGTTCGCCGGCGTCGTGATGCCGTCGAGCAGCAGGACTCGCGAGGGCGGGCGGCGGTCGTCGAGCGCGGCGGCGAGCGAGCGCATCCGCGGCGCGACGACGTCGGCCAGCACACCCTGGTCCTGCTTGCCGTTGCCGGCCAGCACCTTCACGCGGTGGGCGCTCGCGCGCTGCACCGGCACCCCGGCGTCCTTCGCGGCGCGCTGGATCTCCGCGGCGGCCGGGCCGCGGGCGGTGTCGGCGAGGATGACCTTGTCCACCTGCAGCCCGTCGTCGGCCAGCGCTTCGAGCACCGGCTTGCGCCCGTAGACGGTCAGGAACCGGTCCTTCGGAGAAACCTCCGCCTCATCACCCACGCCGGTCAGTCTCGCACTGTGTAAGGATCGGCCCATGCCCGACCGCCTGTCCGCGCTCGACGCCTCGTTCCTGTACGTCGAGGACCACGCGACCCCGATGCACGTCGGCGGCGTGGCGATCTTCGAGCGGCCACGCGGTGGGCTCGACTACGCGCAGGTGCTCGACCTCGTCGGCTCGCGCCTGCCGTTCCTGCCTCGCTACCGCCAGCGCGTGCTCGACGTTCCCGGGCACCTCGCCCGGCCCGTGTGGGTGGACGACGTCGACTTCGACCTCAACTACCACGTCCGCCGCTCCGCGCTGCCCCAGCCGGGCACCGACGAGCAGCTGTTCGACCTGGTCGCGCGCCTGATGTCGCGCCGGCTCGCACCCGAACGCCCGCTGTGGGAGGCCTACTTCGTCGAGGGTCTCGCCGGCGACCGCGTGGCGCTGGTGACGAAGACGCACCAGTCCGTTGTGGACGGTATCGGCACCATCGACCTCGGCCAGCTCATCCTCGACGACGCCCCGGCGCCGCCCGAGCCGTACGAGGACACCTGGACGCCGCGGCGCGAACCGAGCCGCGCGCAGCTGGTGTTCGACGCCGTGAGCGAGGCCGTGCAACGCCCGGGTGAGCTGGTGGAGAACGTCCGCTCTGCCGCCAACGACGCGCTGACGTCGGTCGGCAAGGTCGCCGAGACGCTGGGCGATGTGGCGTCGACGCTGCGCACGGTCGTCAACCCGGCACCGCAAGGCCCGCTCAACGTGCGCGTGTCCGGCGGCCGGCTGTTCTCCGTGGTGCGCACGCGGCTGGAGGACTTCCGCAAGATCCGCGCGGAGCACGGCGGGACCGTCAACGACGTGATCCTCACCGCGATCACCGGCGCGCTGCGCGAGTGGCTCCTGTCGCGCGGGGTGAACCTCACGTCCACGGCCACCGTGCGCGCGCTGGTGCCCCTGGCCGTGCGCGACGAGGACACGGCCGAGTACTCCACGCCGGCGCTCGTCGGCAACCAGGTGGCGGCCTACCTCGTCGACCTGCCGGTGGGCGAGCCGAACCCCGTGCTGCGGCTGCAGCACGTCGGCCACGCGATGACCGAGCACCTCGACTCCGGCCGTTCCGTCGCCGCGCGCGGGCTGCTGAAGGTGAGCGGCTTCGCCCCGGCGACGCTGCATTCGCTCGGCGCGCGGGCCGGCGGTTCGCTGTCGGGCCGGATTTTCAACATCATGATCACCAACTCGCCGGGGCCGCAGGAACCGGTGTACGCGGGTGAGGCGAAACTGATCGAGATGTTCCCGGTGATGCCGCTGATGCGCACCCAGGCGCTGGCGATCGGGGTCACGTCCTACCACGGCGGTGTCTACTTCGGACTCAACGGCGACCGCAAGGCCGCGTTCGACGTCGACCTCCTCGGCGGGATGATCGAAGAAGCGTTGGAAGAGCTGAAGGGGGCGCACTGGTGAGGGTCTACATTCCGGCGACGATCGCGATGCTCCGCGAACTCGAGTCGAACGGCGAGTTCCGGGCCCGCAGCGGCACGGCGTTCGCGCTGACGCCCGGGCTGCGCGAGGCGTACGTGAGCGGCTCCGACGAAGAGCTGGAGTACGCCGCGTTGCTGGACGCCGCACGTGCGTCACTGCGCCTGATCAACGCGGAGGAAAAGGGCGAGCCCCGCCGCGCCGTCGTCTCGGCCGACGTGGACAACGTGACATTGCGCGCGGACCTCGACGCCGCCGTCGTCCGCCTCGACGGCCCCGTCGCGCTCAGCCGGATCGCCGCGATCCACGTGGACTCCGCCGAAGCCGCCGACGCCGTCTCCGCGGCCGCCGCCGTGATCGACGCCGCCGATCTGGGCGACGAGGACGCCGAGTTCGTGCTGGGTGATGCGGAGGACCATGAGCTGGCTTGGTATGCGCCGCAGGAGCTGCCGTTCTTGCTGGAGCTGATGTAGTCCCCGTTTTTGTCGGACCCGGCTGGCAGAGTTCGGTCTCGTGACGGAACTCGACTTCTGGCAGCTCATCGACCCCTCCCGCACCGACGTGGCCGCCCGCGCCGGCGAGCTGCTCGCGGCCCGCCCGCGCGCGGAAATCGTTGCCGCGCACGGGGTTTTGGGCGGACTCCTCACGGAGTCCTACCGCAGCCCCCTGTGGGCCGCCGCGTACCTCATCAACGGCGGCTGCTCCGACGACGGCTTCGACTACTTCCGCGGCTGGCTCCTCACCCAGGGCCGCGAGGTCTTCACCCGCGCCCTCGCCGACCCCGACTCGCTGGCCGACGTGCCGGCCGTCCGCGCCGCCGCCGCTGAGGGCGAGGAGCTGGAGTGCGAAGAGATCCTGTACTTCACTTCGGCGGCCTATCTCGCCGCTACCGGGGAACCACTTCCGGAGGACTCGCCCGTTGCGCTGCCGCCGCTGGACCCGGACTTCGACGTCGAAGATCCGGATTCGGCTCGGGAACGGTTACCGCGGTTGTCTGCGCTGTTCGCCGCCTGAGCCGGGGTTAACGGTGGTCGAGACCGTCGATCATCAACCCCACCGTGAAGTCGAACCGGTCGTGGCCCTCGCCGGCCGTGAGTGCCGTGGCGTGGCGCGTCGTGTGCGGGAAGGTCTCGGCGGGCAGGGCGGTGAGGCGGCGGCGGAGTTCGTCGCGGTCGAGGACCCAGGCGGTGTCGTCGAGGGTTGAGCGCCGGCGGGCGATGGAGAGCTCCAGGCAGTAGGACGCGACGTACAGCAGGAGCGCGTCGATGGCCCACGCGGCGGTCTGCGGCGCGACGCCGCCCGTGAGCAGGATCGCGAGCATGCCTTCGTTGACGCGCACGGCTTCCAGGTCGGTGGGGACCATGGCGAACGCGGCGCTGGAAATGCCGGGGTAGCGCAGGTACTGGTCGCGCAGCTGCTCGCACACGTCGCGGATCTGGTCGCGCCACTCCTCGGTGGAAGGCGAAGGCAGCGCGAGCTCGGAGCACAGCCGTCCGATGAGCAGCTCGCCGAGGTCGGCCTTGTTGACCACGTGGTTGTAGAGCGACGCGGGTCCGGTGTCGAGGGCGTCGGCCAGGCGCCGCATGGTCAGGGCCTCGTAGCCCTCCCGGGCGATCACCTCCAGGGCCGTGTCGATGACCTGCTCCACGATCGGGGGCTTGCGACGGCGCCGCGGTCGGGTGTCGGCCTGGAGGTTCGGCGGCTGGTGGCGCGCCGCGCGTCGCTCTCGCGGGTTCACGGGAACCACCCTAGCTTGACACGAACAACGTTCGTAAATAGAACATTGTTCGTGTCTGACGAACGCTTAGACGTGACCGTGGTCGGTGCCGGCCCGGTGGGCCTGGTGCTCGCCGCCGAGCTGGCCTTGTCCGGCGTGAAAGTGCAGGTACTGGAGCGGCTGACCGAGCCGGACCAGGCGGTGAAGGCCGGCGCGATCAACGTGCCGACGGCCGAGGCCCTCGACCGCCGCGGCCTGCTGCCGGCGGCCGAGCAGGTGCAGCGGGAGCTGCTCGGGCAGGTGGGGTCGTTCGCGCGCCTGGTCGGGAAACGGGAAGGCCCGCGGTTCACCGGCCACTTCGCGGGCCTGGTGCTCGACGCCGGCCTTGTCGACTGGTCCGATCCCGACCTCGCCGCCCACACCGCCGTCGACGGCGCACGGCTGGTGCCGCAGCGCGAGCTGGAGGCGCTGCTGGCCGAGCACGTCGCGCGGCTCGGCGTGCCGGTGCGGCGCGGGGTGGAGGTCACGTCGCTCGAAGACACCGGCGACGGCGTGCTCGTCGACACCACGGCCGGCCCGGTGCGCACGGCGTGGCTGGTCGGCTGCGACGGCGGGCACAGCGCCGTCCGTCGCTTCTCCGGCATCGACTTCCCCGGCACCGCCCCCGAGCTCACCGGGCGCCTGGCCGTCGCCGACATCGCCGACCCGGAGAAGCTCGCCGACAGCTGGGCATGGTCGGCCGCGGGCGCCTACCGCTGCGGCCCGCAGCCCGGCCGCGTGACCACCGTCGAGTTCGACGGCGGCCCTGCCGACCGCGCGGCGCCCGTCACCCTGGAGGAGGTGCAGAGCAGCCTGCGCCGCGTCTCCGGCACCGACGTCACCCTCACCGCCCTGCATGGCACGGCCACCCGCTGGACCGACAACACCCGCCAGGCCGCCACCTACCGCTCGGGCCGAGTCTTCCTCGCCGGCGATGCCGCCCACGTCCACCCGCCGTTCGGCGGCCAGGGCCTCAATCTCGGCGTCGGCGACGCGATGAACCTGGGCTGGAAACTGGGCGCCGTGATCGCCGGCTGGGCTCCCGACGGCCTTCTGGCCACCTACGACGCCGAACGCCGCCCCCTCGGCGCCTGGGTCCTGGACTGGACGCGCGCCCAGATCGGCGTCCTGCGCGGCGACCCCAAGTCGGCCGCGCTGCGCACCGTCGTGGCCGACCTGCTCGCCACCTCCGACGGCGCCACCCACGCCGTCAAGAAGATCTCCGGCGTCACCCAGCGTCTCGACCTGCCCGGCGACCACCCGTTGATCGGCCGCTTCGTCCCGGACGTGTGGCTGTCCGACGGCTCCCGCCTCGCCGACCACACCCACTCGGGCGGGTTCGTCCTGCTCGACCGCACTCCCGACGGCGCTTTCGCGTCTCTCGCCGCCCCGTGGTCCACCCGCGTCACCACCGTCCCCGACGCCCTCACGACCCCAATCGGCCTCCTGCTCCGCCCGGACGGCATAGTCGCCTGGGCCACGGACACCCCCGACCCCGCCGATCTCGCGACGGTCCTGCACCAGTGGGCCGGCGCGCACTCACCCGAACCCGCGCAGGTGGGCTGAACCACCGCCGGTGTCAGCCACCGATCAGCGTGCCGACCTGGTCCGCCGCCGGGGCCGTGACGTTCACCGGTGAGCCCCACGCCGAGTAGCGCGCCGTGATGCTGGCGCTGCCCTGGCCGCCGGAGCCGCGCAGGACGGGGGACAGGTCGAGGACCAGCTGCAGCGGCCGGTTGTCCTCGTCGAGCCACAGGTCGAGGGGAACCTTCGTGCCACCGAGCTGCGCGTCCGCCGGCAGGCCCGCGGGCAGCTCGGCGCCGAGGTGGGCCAGGTCGACGTCGACGCGGTAGTGGGAGGCGTCCGTGCCGTCGAGGGTGGTCGTGTCGCCGGCAGTGAGGGTGCCGGCGGTGCGGACCTGTTCGAGCGTGTGCACGGGGTCGTTCTGCTCGGCGAGCTGCGCGAGGCTGCCGCCGAGAACCTGGGAAAACGGGTCGCTGCCATCGGGCGAGACCTTCACCCACGGTTTGCGGCCGGTCACCTGGTCGAGGGCGCTCGGGGGGACCTTCGCGTACAGCGTCTGCGCGACCAGGCGTAGCTCCAGCGGCTCGCCGACGTAGTCCGTGGTCATCTGCAGCGCCGTCCCGCCGGGGCCGAACACGGCCTCACCCTGGCCGTGGGACACGAGGGCGCCCGCGGCGACGTCGGTGGTGAACTTCGCGGAGTGACCGGCGTTCGTCGCCGCGACGGCCGCGTCGGCCAGGGCGCGGGCGTCGGAGAACCGCTCGGGCGAAGCCGAACACCCGCCGATCACGAGCAGCGCGGCGCACGCCAAAGCCGTCCTGCGCATCCGGAAACCCCGTCCTGACCGGCGGAAAGAGACCCTACAAAAGCACAGACGGCTCCGAAGACCCGTTCGGGGGAAGTGGAATTGCCCGTAGTAACGCGAAGTGCGCCCCGACGGTTGTCGAGGCGCCCTTCGGGTCAAGCAGCGAGCGGTCAGCCGCCCATCTTCTTGATCAGCTCGCCCATGTCGGCGACCTGGTCGGCCGGCGGAGCGGCAATGGTTACCGGGACGCCCCAGTCGCTGTACTTGACGACGAACTTGCCGGTGCCGGCAGAGGCGGCGTTACCGCCCATCTCCTTGACCATTTCGCTCTCGTCCATGCTGATTTGGAGCGGCAGCTGGTCCTTGTCGACCCAGAGCTCCATCGGAATCCGGATGTTCTTGCCCTGCGCCGCTTCCTTCACCTTCGCCTTGGTCTCCTCAGGCAAAGCCTTCAGCAACTTGTCGAGAGCCTTGACCATGTCAATGTCGATCTTGTAGTGGTTGACCTTCTGGCCGTTGAGCTCGGTCTGGTCGGAGCTCACGATCTTGCCGGCTTCCGAGAGCTGGTCGAGCAGCTGGGTCGGGTCGCTCTGCTGACCCGCCTGCGCCATGCTCCCGGCGAGCGCCTTCGAGATCGGGTCGTCGCCATCCGGCGAGATCTTCAGCCACGGCTTGTCGGTGCCGAGCTGAGTGGCCTGGTCGGCGGGGATCTTCAAGAACGTCGCGTTGTCGACCAAGATCATCTCGGTCTGTTCGCCATCGGCGTCGACCGTCATGTGAAAGGTCGTGCCCTGTGCTCCATACGCAGCTTCACCCTGCGCGGTGATGGTCTTGCCGTCTGCCGTCATCTCCATCGACATCTTCGACGACTTCGACTTCTGCGTGCCCTGCTTCGACGCCGCCGCCAGCTCGATCACGTTCGAGAACGGCGCGGCCAGCCCCAGCTCCGGCTTCGCCCCCGCCGGCCCGGCGGCGCCGTTTTCAGCCTTCGAACCACAGCCGGTCAGCACGAGCGCCAGCGCGGCACCCGCGGCGACGACGAAAGTGGTTTTGCGCATGCAATCCCCCTAGGAAGGTCATTACTCCACCCGCAGTATCGCTGGATCGGGGCAACGGTTACGCCCTTTCGATCACGATTTGGGTACTCGATCACCCGTTGTGTCGTCCACCTGCGGAGTAATCATGGGACGCGCGGTGACGGCCGTAGGTTCCGGCCGCTTTCAGCGGGTCGCGACCGGCAGCTCCTCCAGCCCGTGCATCAGCGTCGAGAACCGCCACCGCGCTGGATCGGCACCGTCGGCGAGCCGAAGCGCGGGGAACCGTTCGATGAGCGCGCCGAGCGCGATCGCTCCCTCCAACCGGGCGAGCGGCGCGCCGAGACAGTGGTGGATGCCGTGCCCGAACGCCAGGTGCCCGCCGGCCGGTCGGGTCACGTCGAGCTCATCGGGATCCGCGAACCGCTCGCCGTCGCGGTTCGCGGAAAGCAGCGACACGGAGAGGAACTCGTTCGCCGGGATCTCGACGCCACCGACCGTGATCGGGGCGGTGGTGAACCGCGTGGTCGCGATGTGCACCGGTCCGTCGTAGCGCAGGAGCTCCTCGACGGCATTCGGCACGAGCGACGGGTCGGCCCGCAGAGCCGCGAGCTGCGCGGGGGCACGCAGCAGCGCGAGCGTGCCGTTGGCGATGAGGCTGACCGTGGTGTCGTGCCCGGCGATCACGAGCAGTTCGGCCATGGCGACGAGCTCCTGCTCCGACAGGCGGTCGCCGCTGTCGGTCACGGCGACCAGGTCGGACAGCAAGTCCTCGGCCGGCTCGGCCCGCTTGGCGGTGACGAGTTCACGCAGGTAGGCCAGGAACAGCTCGGACGCCTCGACGAGCCGCTGATCACCGGCCGACGTGATCACCTCGACCCACGAGCCGAACTTCTCGCGGTCGGTTTCGGGCACCCCCAGCAGCTCGCAGATGACGATCATCGGCAGCGGCGCGGCGAAGCTCGCGACCAGGTCGACCCGATCCTGCCCGGCCATCGCGTCGAGCAGCTCGGCGGTCACACTCTCGATCCGCGGCCGCAGGCGCGCGATCGCGCGGGTCGTGAACACCTTCGCGACGAGCCGCCGCAGCCGCGTGTGGTCCGGCGGGTCGCTGTTGAGCATGTGGACTTCGAGCAGCCGGAAGGCGGGCGACAGCACCGCGAACGACGGGCCGTGTCGCTCGGCGATGATCTGGGCGCGCCTGCCCTCGTCCTTGTGGACGTCCGGGCTGGTCAGGACCTGTTTGACGTCCTCATACCTGGTGACGAGCCACGACCGCATTCCCCGCGGTGTCTGCACCAGCCGGACGGATGCTTCGATCCGCAGCTTCGCTTCGATCTCGTGGGGATTCTGGACGTACTCGATGTCGAGGGGGTAGGCCTCGGGGTCGGTCGGCACGGGCGGCGGCTCCTTGTGGTGGGGATTCCCACCCCATCGGCTCCGCGCGCGGTTGCCAACCTCCGGCCGCCGTCAGCGCCCGTTTTCCCGTGATCAAGAGTCACTCCGCGCCACCCGCGCGTGAAACGAGCAGCCGACGCAGCGAGGCCAGCCGCTCAGCGCTCGCGCGGCCTTCGGTGACGACGGCGTCGAGCGCGCAGTTCGGGTCCTCCGGCGGGCCGAGGTGACCGCAGTTCGTGGGGCATTCCTCGGCGGCCTCGGCGAACTCCTCGAAGGCGTTCACGATGTCGTCGGCGGTCACGTGTGCCAGCCCGAACGACCGCACGCCCGGCGTGTCGATCACCCAGCCGCGGCCCGCGAGGGGCAGCGGCAGCGCGACGGCCGCCACGGACGTGTGGCGTCCCTTGCCGACGGAGCTGACGACGCCCGTGGCGAGCTCGGCGTCGGGCACCAGGCGGTTGACCAACGTTGACTTGCCGACGCCGGAGTGCCCGACCAACGCGGACACGCGGCCTTCGAGGCGCTCGGCCAGGCCTTCGGGCTTCTCGTCGTGGCGCGTGACGATGGCCGGCACGTCGAGGCCCGCGTAGCTCGCGAGCAGCTCGTCGGGGCTGGCCAGGTCGGCTTTCGTGAGGCAGAGGACGGGCTCGAGCCCGCCCGCGTAGCAGGCGACCAGGCAACGGTCGATGAATCCGGTCCGCGGCGGGGGATCGGCGAGTGACGTGACGATCAGCAGCTGGGCGGCGTTCGCGACGACCACGCGCTCGTACGGGTCGGTGTCGTCGGCGGTCCGGCGCAGCACGCTGGTGCGCTCGTCGACGCGGACGATGCGCGCGAGTGTGTCCGGCAGCCCCGAGACGTCGCCGACGAGGGCGACCATGTCGCCGACGACCACGGAGACGCGCCCCATCTCGCGGGCGCGCATGGCCGTGACCACGCGTTCGGGGTCGGCGTTCACGGCGCACGTCCAGCGGCCGCGGTCCTTGCCGATCACCATGGCGGTGACGGCGTCGGCGTGCTCGGGCCGGCGTTTGGTCCGGGGCCTGGTGCCCTTGCCGGGGCGAACCCGCACGTCGGATTCGTCCAGCTTGCTCCAGTCGCCTCGCGCCAAACCGCCCACCGTCCTCCCGCTCGTCCTGCCTGGTCGAAATGATCCCATGCCGGTCGCGCCCGGCCCGGCCTGCGTGTAACGATGGCGTCTTGAGAGGTGTGAGGAGGCTGGCATGTGCGGCCGTTACGCGGCGACGAAGGACCCGGCGAAGCTGATCGACGAGTTCGCGGCGGTCGATTTGACCGAGGGTGCCGCGCGCGAGGACTACAACGTCGCGCCGACCAAGAACGTCGTCACCGTGGTCCAGCGCCACCCCCGCGACGCCGAGGGGCAGGTGCTCGAGGACGAGCCCGCCGAGCGGTCGCTGCGGATCATGAAGTGGGGCCTCGTGCCGTTCTGGGCGAAGGACCCCTCGGTCGGCTCGCGCATGATCAACACACGCGCCGAGACGGCGGCTGAAAAGCCCGCCTTCAAACGCGCTTTGAAGTCGCGCCGCTGCCTGGTCCCGGCCGACGGCTGGTTCGAATGGCGCCGCGCGGGCAAGGAGAAGGAGCCGTTCTACATGACGGATCCTTCCGGCTCGTCGCTCGCGTTCGGCGGGATCTGGGAGAGCTGGCGCCCGAAGGACGGCTCGTCCGACGAGCAGCCCTTGATCACGTTCTCCATCATCACGACCGACGCCGAGGGCCAGCTGCGGGGCATCCACGACCGCATGCCGCTGGTCGTCCCGCGCGAGCACTGGGACGGCTGGCTCGACCCGGACCAGTCCTCCGTGGACGGTCTCCTCGTGCCCACGCCGCCGGACTTCGTCGAGTCGCTCGAGCTGCGACCGATTTCCACGCTGGTCAACAACGTCCGCAACAACGGCCCCCAACTGCTCACGCGCGCCGAGCCCGCCGCCTCGGAAACCCTGTTCGACGCGCCATGACCACCCTCGAGATCGACACCCCCCACGGCCCCGCGCGCGCCGAGCTCCACTGCGCCAAGGACGGCGCCGCCGCGCTCCTGCTCGGCCACGGCGCGGGTGGGGGGATCGGGGCCAAGGACCTGGTGGCGGTCGCGCAGGCCGCGAAGGCGGCCGGGGTGCACGTGGCTTTGGTGGAGCAGCCGTACCGGGTGGCGGGGCGCCGGGCGCCCGCACCGGCGAAGCAGCTGGACACGGCTTGGCTGGCTGTGGCGGACGAGTTGTCGGCGCACCTCGACGACCTGCCGTTGGTCTTCGGTGGCCGTTCCTCGGGCGCGCGGGTGGCCTGCCGGACTGCTTCGGCCGGTCAGGCTGTGGCGGTGTTGTGCCTGGCTTTTCCCGAGCACCCGCCGGGCCGGCCGGAGAAGACGCGGCAGCCGGAGCTCGATGCGGTGGAGGTGCCGACCCTGGTGGTGCAGGGCGAGCGGGATCCGTTCGGCCGTCCTTCGGCGGGGCCGCACCACGAGGTGGTGATGGTCTCGGGGGACCACACGCTGTCGGCTGACTTGGACGCGGTGTCGCGCGCGGCGGCGGAGTGGCTGGGGCGGGTGCTGAGGCCGCACCTCTGAGTGGTCAGGCGCCCTCGGTCCAGAACTGGTTGACGCGCGCGATCGCTTCCTCGCGGCTCATCGCGGCGACCTCGGCGTCGGGGATACCGACCTGGTGGATCAGCGTGTGGACGACCTGTGCCGGCACGCCGGCCTCGGCCACCGGACGCGCGATGGACCGTTCCGGGACCACATCGTCCTGCACGCACGCCCAGTACTCGGCTTCGGTCACGCAGAGCTGGTGACGCAGGATCGCGCGCCACATCTGCGGTCCGTAGGTCGACCGGTTCGGCCGACGGGAAATCCTCGTCCGCAGCACGCGCCCGTCGGACAGGTGCAGCTCGTAGGTCACGTGGTGCGTGACGGAGCGCTCCCGCGCATCCCGCACGAGTTGCCATCCCTCGGCTCGGCAGAACGCGTCGTGATCCGCCCGGGTCGGTGCCGGCCACGTCATCGGCCGCTGTTCACCAGCCAAGTCTGCAGGTCCGCGTCGCTGCTGAGCTCGATCAGCTGGACCAGGCTCCAGTTGTCCCGGTGGGTCGGCGCGTCGCGCAGGTGGTCCTGCCAGTCGTCCGCGTACTCCCGCAGCGCCCCCACCATGTCGGCGACGGCGTCGTCGAAGGTCTCGGCATCGGCCGCCACCGTGTCGTTGTCGCGGCGCATCGTGGCCACGCGGCCCTGCGCCTGGTTGCCCACAGACTTCCCCCAGGTGTGGACAACCAGGCGTTCACGACTCGTCAGCCGGCGATCGAAGCCACCACAGCCCCCGTCAACCGCACCAGATCCCCAGGCGCCAGCTCCACCTCGAGCCCCCGCCGCCCAGCCGAGCAGTAGACCGTCGCAAACCCCGAAGCCGACTCGTCCACCACCACCGGCAGACGGCTCCGGTGCCCCAGCGGCGAAATCCCCCCGAGCACATACCCGGTAGCTCGCTGGGCAGCCGCCGGATCCGCCATCCGCGCCTTCTTGCCCCCGGCCGCGGCGGCCAGCGCCTTGAGGTCCAGAGACCCCGTCACCGGCACCACGCCCACCGTCAGCTTGCCGTCGACGTCCGCCACCAGCGTCTTGAAGACGCGCGCCGCCTCCAGGCCCAGGGCCTCGACGGCCTCCAGGCCGTACGACTCGGCGCGCGGGTCGTGGTCGTACGAATGCAACGTGTGCGCCACCTTGTGTTTCGTGAGCAGTGCCGTCGCCGGTGTTCCCTTGCCCGCCATGGGATCGGAGTCTACGAAGGGGCCGGGAATGGAAGGCCGCCACGTTCTGTTGAAAGAGACGTGACCACGACGCTTACCACTGCCCGCCCTCGTAGGCGCAGCACCGAGCCGGGCCTTCCGAGCCCCCGCGTAAACTCGGCGTTGCCGTATGCGCAGAAGCGCATCGACGCCGAACGGGAAGGGAACGGTTTGCCGAGCACCCCTAACACCGCGCCGGAGACGGCGGCCGACGAGCTGGAGCTGGCGGAGCGCTTCGAACGCGACGCGATGCCCCTGCTCGATCAGCTGTACTCGGCCGCGATGCGGATGACGCGGAACCCCTCCGACGCCGAGGACCTGGTCCAGGAGACCTTCCTCAAGGCATACGCGGCGTTCGCCTCCTTCAAGGCCGGCACGAACCTCAAGGCGTGGATGTACCGCATCCTCACCAACACCTACATCAACGGCTACCGCAAGCGTCAGCGGCAGCCGGTGCAGCAGCCGACCGAGGAGATCACCGACTGGCAGATCGCCAAGGCGGAGAGCCACACCTCCAGCGGGCTGCGCTCGGCTGAGGTCGAGGCGATGGACAACCTGCCCGACACCGACGTGAAGGGCGCGCTGCAGAAGCTGCCCGAAGAGTTCCGGCTTGCCGTCTACCTGGCGGACGTCGAGGGCTTCGCGTACAAGGAGATCGCCGAGATCATGGACACGCCCATCGGCACCGTGATGTCCCGTCTGCACCGCGGTCGCGCCCAGCTGCGCGACCTGCTGGCCGACGTCGCGCGCGAGCGCGGCTTCATCCGCGGTGACCGCGAGGAGGTGGCGAAGCGATGAGCACGGGTGACGCGCCGGGGACCGAGGACAAGGTCCGCTGCGAAGAGGCGCTTTCGGAGATCTACCTGCTCCTCGACAAGGAGTGCAGCCCCCTGCGCGACGCCGAGCTGCGGCGCCACATCGAGGACTGCCCGCCGTGCCTCGAGGAGTACGGCATCGACGAGCAGATCAAGGAGCTGCTGCATCGCAAGTGCGGCGGTGACTTGGCGCCGGCGGAGCTGAAGAGCCGCCTGCGCGCCTCGATCCGCCAGACCGTGGCCACCCGCGGCGGCGTGACGGTCGAGCGCACCGAGATCACCGTCGAGCAGCGCACCGGCGAGTAACCCACGCTCTGAACACGACGACGGCCCCCGTACCAGCTGGTGCGGGGGCCGTGTCGCGTCCGGACGCCGGAATCAGGCGTTGGGCTTCTTGCCGTGGTTCGCGCCGTTCTTCTTGCGGTCGCGACGCTTGCGGGCGCGCTTCGACATGCTTCACTCCTCGTATTCACGCGGGATGGCCCGGGTGCGGGGTGCCGAAGCACCTGCCGGGCTCGGGTCAACCGCTCCAGTGTGTCATGCGTGCCCCGGCTCACCTGCGGCGCCCGTGCTGATCGGCGCCCGCTCTGGTTTGATGGGCGGATGACCGGAGGAACCGCGCACCACGCACTCGTGGTCGCCGAGTAGCTCGTGTCCACCCTTTCCGACCTGCTCGCCGAGAACACCGGCCTCCCCGGTGAGGCGGCCGACCATCTGCAGACCGTCGTCGCGGAGTGGCAGCTGCTGGCCGATCTGTCGTTCGCCGATTTCCTGCTCTGGGTCCCCGTCGCGAAGGATCTGCAGCCCGAGGGCGGCGATTTCGTGTGCGTCGCGCACGCCCGGCCCACCACGGCACCCACCGCGCACCCCGAGGACGTCGTCGGCACGCGGTTCACCGTCGCCGAGCACCCGGAGCTGGCGAAGGCCGTCCGCGAGCGGACGATCGGCCGCGAGGAAGACCCGCACTGGTACCGCGACCTGCCGATGCGCCGCGAAGCCGTGCCGGTGAGCTTCGGCGGCGACGTGATCGCAGTGCTCAGCCGCGAGACGAACCTGGCCGCGCCGCGCGTGCCGAGCCCGCTGGAGATCGCATACCTGGGCAGCGCGGGCGACCTGTGCCAGATGATCGTCGACGGCACGTTCCCGCCCCCGGGCGGCAACCAGGCCGACACGCACACCAGCCCCCGCGTCGGCGACGGCCTCATCCGGCTCGACCCGAGCGGCACCGTCGTGTTCGCCAGCCCCAACGGCCTGTCCGCCTACCACCGCATGGGCCACGAGTCCGACCTGGTGGGGCAGCGGCTGGCGCCGTTGACGCGTTCGCTGATCCGCGACCCGTTCGACGCCACCGAGGTCTCGCACCGCATCATCGAGGCTCTCGACGGCAAGCCCTCCACCCGCACGGAGGCCGATTCCCGCCGCGGCGCCGTGGTGCTGTTCCGCGCGCTGCCGCTGCGCCCGTCGGGGCAAGCGGCCGGCGCGCTCGTGCTGGTCCGCGACGTCACCGAGGTCAAGCGCCGCGACCGCGCCCTGCTGTCCAAGGACGCGACGATCCGCGAGATCCACCACCGCGTGAAGAACAACCTGCAGACCGTCGCGGCGCTGCTGCGGCTGCAGTCGCGTCGCACCACGAGCGAAGAGGCCCGCCTCGCGCTCGGCGAGTCCGTGCGGCGCGTTTCGTCGATCGCGATGGTCCACGAGGCACTGTCGATCTCCGTCGACGAGCGCGTGGACCTCGACAAGCTGCTCGACAACGTCCTGCCGATGGTCGGCGAGGTCGCCACCGCGGAGTCGCAGGTGGGGCTCACGCGCAAGGGCTCATTCGGCATCGTCATCGCCGAGATCGCGACGCCGCTGGTCATGGTGCTGACGGAGCTCGTGCAGAACGCCATCGAGCACGCGTTCCCGCAGGGCCGCCCGGGCAAGGTCGAGATCATCGTCGAACGCTCAGCGCGCTGGCTGGACGTCCTCATCCGCGACAACGGCCGCGGCCTGCCTTCGGGCTTCTCGCTGGAACGCAGCGACGGTCTCGGCCTGCAGATTGTGCGCACGCTGGTGGAGTCGGAACTGCGTGGGTCCCTGTCGCTGCGCAAGGTGCGCACGGACTCCACCGGCGCGCGCGTGCCGGGCACCGAGGCCGCGCTGCGCATCCCGCTCTCCCGCCGGCTCTAACGCCAGTATTCGACGCGCTGCCCGTCGGTGTCGGCCACGAAGACGACCGCGTCGGCGCCGTCGATCTGAGCTGGGCTCAGCGGGAGGTGGCCGGGCAGGATCGGCTCGCCCGTGCCGGTCGACGCGGGCAGCGCGCCGCGCAAAGCCTGCGCCGGGAACAACGTGCGACGGGTGGTGGCCTCGGCCAGTTCGCCCTGGAGCGTGCCGGGTTCCGCGTCGGGGTTGGCGTCGGTGGCGACGAAGACGTAGCGCTCGCCCAGCGTCAGCGCGACTAGCGCGCCCGCGCTGCCCCACGTCGCCTCCTCCGGGCCCATCCGCAGGGTGGACGGCACGCGCTGCAGGTGCACGTTGTGCGCGAACACCAGGCTCGGCCCGCGGTCGCGCTCCTGCGAGAGCATCGCGAGCAGGTTGTCGGCCATCATCTCGGCGCGCAGGCTGAGCAGGGTCCCGAACCGATCGGGCGCGGCGAAGGCCATCGCCGCGTGATAGCGGAGCAGGCCCACGGCGGTGCGTGCGTACGCGGCGGCGAGCGTGTAGGCGGCGGGATCGGCGGGCTGGAGCACGGGCGCCGCGCGGTGGAGCGCGCTCGCGAGGTCGTCGGCGACGATGCGCAACGCGCGGGCGCGGTCGGAGCCGCCGATCGACGCGGCCGCGTCGTACATGGCCTGTTCGTTCGTCCAGTCGTCGTCTTCGCCGAGCAACGCGTCCAGGTCGTGACTCGAGGCCGGCCGCAACGCAGTGGGCAGGTAGTCGATCACGGTGGTCAACGCGCGCCGCGGGCTCGGCGCGGAAGTGGTCTCCGTCGGCGCGTCGAAGCCGTGGAATCGCACCTGATCCTCGGGCGCGCGGCCGGCGTTGTGCGCGCGCAGCCACTCGACGAGCTCTCGGTTGCCCGGCACGCGACCGAACCAGTGGCTGAAGCCGGTTTTCAGCACCTCGTCGAGGTCACCGGCGCCGCCGGTCACGTAGTCGTTGACGATGGACGCGGCAAAAGCGTCGATCTCCAGCGAGATCGACCGGTAGCCCCGCTCGACGAGGTGGGCAAGAAGTTCGTTGCGCAGCAAGGGAAACGCTCGGATCCCGTGCGTCGGCTCGCCGAGGGCGAGCAACGCGGGCCGGGCCTCGGCGAGCAGCTCGTCGACGGCGCGGCCCAGGCTCGCCGCGTCGCCGATCTCGCGGCCGACCCCGTGCAGGGTGGTGGCAGTGGACATGGAAAACCCCTTCCAGAGAAACCTGTCCTCGACCGTATCGTTGAAGAATCACGTGAGACTTCGATGCGAACCACCTGCAGTTCAAGACCGAAAGCTTCAAACGGAGGTTCACCCTGCGGCCCATCGACCTCGCGCGGGAGCACGGGTTGTCCGCCCAAGCCGTCCGCAACTACGACGACGCCGGCGTGCTCCCGTCGACCGAACGCAGCGACACCGGCTACCGCCGCTACACACCGCTGCACGCGCAGGCCCTGCGCGTCTTCCTCGCGTTGCGCGCGGGCCACGGGCACCGGCCGGCAGTGGAGATCATGCGCTCGATCCACCGCGGTGACACCGAATCCGCGTACCGGCTCATCGATGCCGCGCACGTCGCTCTGCTCGCCGAACGCGACACCCGCGCGGAGGTCGCGGCGGCCCTGGGCACCTTGTCCACGGCACCGGCACCGTTTCGCGGCCCGCCGCTGACCGTCGGCGAGCTCGCGCGACGGCTCGACGTGCACCCGGCGACGCTGCGCGCCTGGGAAACCGAGGGCATCCTGCGTCCTGAACGAGATCGGGCCACCGGTTATCGCGAATACGGCCCGGACTGCGTGCGCGACGCCGAGATCGCCCGGCAGCTGCGCCGTGGCGGTTACCTGCTGCGCCAGGTCGCGCAGTTCCTCGAGTCGCTGCGCGAGGCGGGCGGGGCCGACGCGTTGAGCGCCTTCCTCGACGCCTGGCAGCACCGGCTCACCGCGCGCAGCCGCGCCCTGCTCGCCGGCGCCGCCCAGCTCGACGCCTACCTCACCTTGCGCGATTCGGTCACACCTGGCTGAGCTCGACCACCGGGAACTCGACGCGTTCCGGAGCGCGCCCGGCCTGCAGCATCCACGCCTCCCCGGTGCCCTCACCCGCGGCGACCGTCGCGACCGCCGACGCGATTTCCGCCGGAGAAGCCACGGCCAAGCCGTTCGCCACGAGCGTGTCCTTGAGCCCGCCGATCATCCGCGTCTCCACGAACCCCGGGCACACGGCGTTGAGCGTGATCCCCGAATCGGCACAGGCCGGGGCCAGCGACCGCACCAGGCCGATGATCGCGTGCTTGCTCGCCGAGTACACCGGGTCGAACGTGGCCGGCGAGATGCCGGCAAGGCTGGACGTCACCACGATCGCGCCACCGCCATGAGCCCGCAGCGCCGGGACGGCGGCGCGCAGGCCGAACATCGTGCCGTCGACGTTCACCGCCAACGTGCGGCGATAACGCTCCAGGTCGAAGTCGTCGAGGCCGCCCGCGCCGCCGGTGCCGGCGTTGAGGTGCACGACGTCGAGCCCGCCGTACTCGGCCACCGCCGCGGCCACGGCGGCTTCGTTGTCCTCGGGCCGCGTGACGTCGGTGCGCACGAACAGGCCCCCGACCTCGGCGGCGACCTCCGCGCCCGCAGCCTCGTCGACGTCGGCCACCACCACCCGCGCGCCCTCGGCCGCGAAGTGCCGTGCCACGGCGGCGCCGATGCCGCTCGAACCCCCGGTGATCAGAACGACGGTCATGCAGGCGATTCCTCTCCGACTTCGGCCGCGATGGCGGCGGCGACACTCTTGCGACGGGCGTAGACCCGCGTGGCGACCTCGAGCGCGAGGTACACGGCCACGTACTGCAGCCCGCTGATCAACGGCACCCGGTCCACGGGCAGCGTGTAGGCCAGCACCACGCGCACCCCGGCGTCGAGCACGAGCACCACGCCCCACATCGCGGTGGTCACGCGCAGCACGTGGCGGTAGGTGGGCGAGCCGAGCCAGTTGCGCTCCATGCGGTCGCGCGCTTCCTGGCCGAGGAACGACCGCAGCACCTGGTACAGGAACGGCGTCCGCAGCAGCGTCGCCAGCATCCAGAGCCCGGCGGCCGCGGTCATCCAGCCGTCCTTGGCCAGCAGGAAGCGCGGGCTGCCGGACAGGAACGACGTCGCGACGCTCAGCACCAGGATGCTCAACGTGAACACCGCGAGCGTGTCCACGCGCCGCTTCCTGACCACCGTCTGCACGGCGCGCACGGCCGGTGGGACGACGCCCGCCAGCAGCGCCAGCCACTGGTTGACGCCCAGTGCGCGCAGGCCGTAGAAGAGCGCGGCCGGGGCGACGAGGTTGATGGCGAGGTTGACGATCAGCTCCCGGCGCAGTTCCGGGGGAGTGGTGGGCTTTTCGGGAGGGGCGAGCGTGGTCATCACCGGACCTCGATCCGCTGACGGTCGCGGTGGCGCCAGGTCTTGGCGAGCACGGCGACGGTGACGGCGGCCAGGACGACCAGCGCGAGCCAGCCGATCCAGCTGCCGGTCTCGGCGAAGGCGCTGCCGAGCGCGGGATCGAGTACGCGCGCCTCGAGGAACAGATACGCGAGCGGTCCCGTCGCCGCGAGGACGAGCACGGTGCCGGCGACGGCCGTCGCGAGCGTCCAGCGGCCCAGCCGCAGGTTCGCCACCGCCAGTGCGAGCGAAAGCACCAGCACGACAACGAAGAACGGCACCCAGAACCCCCACAACGTGGGGTCGAGCACCGGCACCCGCGCGCCGGACGCCGTGGTCACGAGCATGGCCGAACGCTGCACGAACAGCGCAACCACCAGCAGCACCGCGAGCACGATGCCGCTGCCGACCTCGTTCCACGTGGTGGTCGCCGTGGCGTCGGAGAACGGGAGCTGGTCGGGTTTCCAGTCCTCGTCGGGTTCCCCGGGACCGCGCTCGCTGCCGAACCGATCGACGAGTACATAAAGGACAGTGATCCCGGCGAGCAGGTACACCGCGACGTTCAACGTGGCACCCAGCGGCGAAAAGATCGCCGCCCCCACGTTTTCGCCGCGCACCCAGTGCCCGATCCCGTTCACGACGTAGGCGATGGGCAGGACGGTCGCGCTCAGCAGGCGCACCGCCTTGGCGTAGGACGGGTAGGTCGCCGGCCCGATCAGCACGGTCGCCTTGTCGGCGTACCGCGTCGCCAGCTGCGCCGGGTCGCCGAGCTCTGCCAGCGCGGCGTACTCGGCCTGGCCCGGGCTCTCCCCGAGCGAGATTCGTGCGTCGACGTCGTCTGCGATCGCGGCCCGCAGCTCGCGGTCGATCTCGCCGCGGTGCTTGCCCGAGACGTGGCGCACGGTGGCGGCCACGTATCGGTCGGTGAGTGTGGTGCTCATGGTTGTTCCCCCAGTTCGGTGTCTTCTTCGGTCTTCGTCTCCGGACCCGCTTCGGCGTCCAGCAGGCTCAGTGCGGTGTCGATGGCGCGCCACTCCTTCTGCAGCTCCTGCGCGAGCCGCAACCCGTCGCGGCTGGTGCGGTAGAACTTCCGCGGCCGGGTGCCCGAGGTGTCCCACTCGCTGGTCAGCAGCCCTTGACCCTCCAGGCGGCGCAACAGCGGGTACAGCGTGTTGGCCGGCGCGGGCACCCCCGCGCGCTCCAGTGCATCGAGCAGTCCGTAGCCGTACCCGGGCTTCTGCAGCGCCAGCAGGCTCGCCAGCACGACCGTCCCCCGCCACAGCTCCTGCCGATGCGCGTCCAGCAAGTCGGTGTCTTTCACGCTCACCACGATAGTGTGTGAGACACAGTATCGTCAAATGGCAATGCTGTGCGAGGTGCCAGGGTGTGCGAGAGAGGGGGCCGCGCGGGCTGGGATCGCGTCTCGTTCAGGAGTCGTTCAGCAAACGTTCAACCGGCGAGGTGCCGCTCATCGGGAGCGCGGGCGGCGAGCGGGCTCCCGCCGGCGGCAGGGGAGCGTCGAACGCGAAAGATCTTCTACCCCAGGGGGATCGGCCGCGAGGGTCAGTCCACAACGGACGGCCGGCGGGCGACGGGTTCGGCGGCGCCGAAGAGGGCGCGGCCGGAAGAGCCCCGGACACGCCGAAGGGCCGGTACCGAACGAATCGGTACCGGCCCTCACGACGTTCCGCGGGAGGACTTGTTCAGTCCTGGTGAGGTGCAGTGCACCCGGGTGCGGGTGGTTTCACCTCAGTTGTTACGCTTAAACCGGATGGGTATCGCCCCAAGTCGCAGGCGGAGGGGACACAAGATGCCCCCTGCGACTTTCCAGTTCAGGGTTGGTGCTTCTGAGCCTTCAAGGCTCAGGCGATGGTACGCGTGCCGATCTGCGTACGGCGGCGCTTGAGCGCGCGTCGCTCGTCCTCGCTCATGCCGCCCCACACGCCGGCGTCCTGGCCGCTGGCAAGAGCCCAGGCCAGGCAGTCGGAAGCGACGGTGCAGCGGTGGCACACGGCCTTCGCCTCGGAGACCTGCAGCAGAGCCGGACCGCTGGTTCCCACCGGGAAGAACAGCTCGGGGTCCTCGTCTCGGCAGGACGCGTCGTGGCGCCAGTCCATGTTCGTGAGCTCCTTCATAGTGGCGCGGGAGAGCCGCGCCACAGTCGTCATGGCGGTCGTGTTTTTGGGTGCTTGTGAATGCTTTCACGAAGCACCGCGTTCGACAAGGGTTTCCCGAAGATCGGTGAGTCAGCTCACCCGGCCGAGCGACGCCTCTGACCTGCGGTTTCTGTCCGAAACAGACCGCCCGGCGGAAGCACGATGCGGTGAGCGGAGGTTCTGTGTCGACGAGCGGCAAGATGCACTTTGCCGCAGGCGATCAGTGGTCGCACCGTCACACGATTACTGTGAGTGCATCCCGCACGCTGTGGAATTCCACTCGCGTCCGCTGCCCGACGAGGTCCCCGTCGACCTGGAAGTTCACCGGTTCAGCTGCGTCGATGCGGATCATTGGCACGTCGTCGCGGCGCATCAGGTGACGCCCGTGCTGGTCGCTCTTCGTGAGCAAAGCTTGGCGTACATGTGTGAACACGGTGGGCAACCGCAGACCGTTCAACGCGAACAGGCCCAATCCCGTCTCGAACGAGCAACTCGAGTTGAGGTGGACGGCGCGATCACCGAGGTAGGTCCACGGATCGGTGTTGGACACGAACGCGGTCACCACCTCGGCGGGTTCCTCGCCCGGGATCCGCACGGTCAGGGTGGGCCGGCCCATCGGCGGCCGGAAGTAGGAGCCCACTGATGCGCGTAGATAGAGCGCGGCGCTCGTTTCCTTGCCGCGCCGCTTCGCCACGCGGCCCACCACGTCGGCGTCCCAGCCGAGCCCGGCGTTGAAGGTGAACCAGTGCCCGTCGGCGAGCCCGAGCCCGATGCGGCGGCGCCGGTCGTTCTCCAGGGCGTTCAGCAGCTGGTGCGTGGCTTCGACGGGATCCACGGGAAGGCCGAGGGCGCGCGCGAACACATTCGCCGAGCCGCCGGGCACCACGCCGAGCATCGGGACGCACCCGAGCTCGCCCGGGTCGCCGGTGGAGTCCGCGAGGAGACCGTTGACGACCTCGTTGACCGTGCCGTCGCCGCCGTGGGCCACGACCAGGTCGAAACCGTCGCGGGCCGCCGAGCGCGCCACGGCCATCGCGTGGCCGCGGTAGTCCGTCTCGACGACGTCGAGCTTCACCTGGCTGGCCAGCGCGTGCGCCAGCACATCCCGGCCACCGGCGGTGGTCGAGGTGGCCTGGGGGTTCACGACGAGGATGGCGCGCACTTCCCCACCGTAGGTGACGTTCGCCCGCGTGGAGAACCTTCGACGGCACAAGGTGACGCGAAGCTCAACGCGGGGAACGGCGCTCCGGATGCACAGGAGGAATGCGCCAGTACTGCCTCCGGTGACCCTGTGGCGGGCGATCCTCCCTTGCGTACGGCGAACATCCGCTCGTCGTGACAAGTGCACCCGGGCCGACCGCCCGCTCATCGACGACAACCCCGATTTTCACGTGCCCGGCGCCCCGCGAAAACGGCCGACCGGGTGGCATACGATCGAAACTGCTCACCCACCGTGACCCGCGCAGGTCTGGTCGCTGTGCTCCCGCAAAGCAGCTTGGAAGGCCGCACCCGTGTCGCTCGACGAGAACCAGCCGCCAACCCCGTTCGAGGTCCGGCTGGCCGGGATCCTCACCGCGCTGCCCGGTCTCGGGCTCCTGGTGCTGGGCGTCGTGATCCTCGTGCGCGGCCTGCAGGAACCTTCGCAGCCGGGCAACAACATCTGGGCCGAGTTCGGCACCTACGCGGTGCTGGCGATCGCGTTCCTGGCCGCCTCGGCGGGGCTGGTCCTCGGCCGGCAGTGGGCGCGCTCGCCCGGTGTCGTGGTCGCGCTGCTGCTCATGGGCGTCGGCTGGTACGTGCTCGGCCCGTCCGGCCAGCCGGCCTGGGGCGTGCCGATCGGCGTGTGCGGCCTCGCGGCGCTCGTGCTGCTCTTCCGCCGCCCGGCCCGCGCGTGGGCGCTCGGCCTGCGCGAAGGCGAGACGGAGGAAGAAGCAGCCGAACGCGGTGGCCTCGCCGGGCGTCGCGAGGAACGCGAGCGCCACGAGAAGGACTGAACCTCAGGCGTCCGCGGCCAGCGCCTTCAGCGGCGCGTCCGTGAGCCGGTAGGTGGTCCACTCGTCCTGCGGCAGGGCGCCCAGCGCCCGGTAGAACCCCACGGCCGGGTTCCAGTTCAGCACCGCCCATTCGAGCCGCTCGTAACCCTGCTCCACACATTCTGCGGCCAGCGCTGCCAGCAGCGCCTTGCCGAGCCCTGAGCCGCGCAGCTCCTGGCGGACGTACAGGTCTTCCAGGTAGATGCCGTGCACGCCGCGCCAGGTGGAGAAGCTCAGGAACCACAGCGTGAACCCGGCGACGCGGCCGTCGACCTCCGCCACATGGCCGAACAACGCCGGCGCGGGACCGAACAACGCCTTGTGCAGCTGCGGCGCTTCCAGGTGGCACTCTTCGGGCATGCGCTCGAACTCGGCCAGCGCGTAGACCAGTTCGACGACGGCGTCGACGTCTTGGTGGCGGATCCGCCGCACTCTCGGGTCGGACACGCGGTCAGCCTTCCAGCGCGGGCAGCAGGTTGAGGTGTTCGACCTGCGGCTCGCCGCGTTCGTCGCCGAGCACCGCGATGCCGGCCGGGTCGAGTCCGAAGTGGACACCCGCCGTAGAGGACAGGCGCACCCAGCGCGCCACGAGCACGCGGCTGAAGTGCCCGTGGCCCACCAGGACCACGTCGCCGTTGTCGATTTCGCGGCGCGCCCGGTCGAGCACCTTGTCGGCGCGCGCGGCCACGTCGGCGGCGCTCTCGCCGCCTGGGACCGCGTGCGTCCACACCGTCCAGCCCGGATCGGTTTCGCGGATCTTCGGCGTGGTGAGGCCTTCGTAGTCGCCGTAATCCCATTCGGCGAGGTCTTCGGTGATCTCGTCCACGCGCAGGCCCGCGAGCTCGGCCGTGCGCTTCGCGCGTTCGCGCGGACTGGAGATCACGAGTTTGGGGCCGCCGAGCAGAGTGCGCAGGGTGCCGCCCGCCGCGCGTGCCTGGTCCTCACCCGCCGCCGTGAGCGGGATGTCGGTGCGCCCGGTGTGCCTGCCGTTGACGGACCACTCGGTCTGCCCATGTCTGAGGAGGAAAAGCCGATGTGCCACGAGCCCGAATATAGCCCTGGCTCCGTTTGCGGGCAGGTCGTGCGCCATGCCTATCTACTCGTGAGTAGGTAGCAGGAGGGGCGGTGATGGGCATGAATCCGACGTACGCGCTGTGGCGCCGGCTGGCCGGCAAACCGGGCGGTAAGCAGCTGTTTTCCGCCGCCATGTGCCTGCGCGTGCCCTGCTTCGCCGACCGTGCTGCCGTCGGTGCGGCAGCTGCGTCCGGGGCACTGTTCGGTCAGTGCGCCGAAGTGGTGGGGTGTCCACAACCACATCCGGACCTTTCACGCGATCGCCGCGTACAACCTCGCGGAGATCGCGATGGGCAGCTCGCGGAGGCGACCGTGCCGCCGCACCGCTGGCTGCCCGGGGGGATGGACGTGCGGTACCTCGCCAAGGCGACCACGGGCCTGCGTGCCGTTGCCGAGCTGCCGGAGCTGCCCGAGTTCGGCGACGGGGGTTCGACCTCCCGGTGCCGGTGCGGATCCTCGACGCGCGCGGGGCAATCGTCGTCACGGTGGCCGTCACCATCTGGGTCACGCGGAAAACAGCGAACGGGGTCAGTTGCGAATTGATCCGGCCGGGTGAAACTTAACGCCGTTTACTGGGTGGATGCGAATACTGCTCATTTTCGGCCTGGTCAGCCCTGGACCGCGACAACGTTTTCTGCGAGATGCTGAACCCCGACCAGCGCTCGATGTGGTTCAAGAACCGCACGCAAGCGCCGCTCGCGTCGTTCCTCTGGCTCGACATCGCCAACCGCGACATCAAGCCGTACGCCGGGGTGCTCGACCGCGTGAACTACGGCGACATGTCCGTGTACCTCGGCCGCGGTGTCGGCGGCGGCTCGCTGGTCAACGGCGCGAGCAGTGGTTCGAGAATTGCCGCTCCTACCGGTACGCGCGCGTTTCGCGGAAAGCCGCGCGGAAAGCCGGTTTCACGACGACTTTCGTGCCCAGCGTTTACGACTTCTCTTACTTGGCACAGGAAGAGGCCGGCACCATCGAACGCTCCGCGCTCGCGTCGGAAGTGATCTACGGCAACAACCACGGCAAGCGTTCGCTCGACAAGTCCTACCTCGCGGCCGCGCTCGGCACCGGGCACGTGACGATCCAGACGCTGCACGAGGCCCGCGAAATCATCCAGCAGCCCGACGGCACGTACACGCTGGTGGTGCGCGAAATCGACCGCCTCGGCGGCCTCGTCCTCGGCGACGCAACGGACGACTGCGGGCGCGTAAAGGGCTACCGCAACCTCTACGTGACGGACGGCTCGCTCATCCCGGGCAGCACGGGGGTGAACCCGTTCGTCACGATCACGGCCCTGGCCGAGCGCAACGTCGAACGAGTGCTGGCGGAGTACGTGCCGGCCTGAGCCCTCACGTCCCGAGCTCGGCCAGTGCGGACACGAACCCACCCGCCCGCTCGCCGAGCCCGCCGAAGAAACGCGCGTCGGCGTCTTCGACGTCGTGCAACGCTTTCGCGACGAGCGCCGAGCCGGCTCCGGTGAGCTGTACCCGCTTCGCGCGCGCGTCGGCCGGATCGTCGGCGCGCGTGAGCAGGCCGCGGTCCGCGAGCTTGCGCACGACCTGACTGGTCATCATCGTGTCCGTGCCGGCCTGCTCGGCGAGCTGCCGCTGCGTGGGCGGCTCGCCGGAGCGCGTGAGCCACCACGTGGTGGTGAGCAGCACGAACTGGACGTGCGTGAGGTCGTGCGGCGCGAGCGCGGCGCGCATCACGCGTTGCCAGGCCAGTGTGACGCGCCACAGCAGGAAGCCGGGGCTCTCGTCGGGGCCGGGCAGGCGGGACTCCGGAGCGGTCATGCCCGCAAGGATGCCTCGGCAAGCCGCGCCAGCGCGCGCACGGCGTCCGGGGTGTCCTCGGTGACGGCCGGGCCCAGCTCCGGTGGTCCGTCCACCGTCACGCGGTAGACGATGCGCGTGCCGTCTTCGGCGTCCTCCAGCCAGTGCTCGAAGACGAGCGTGGCGCCGGGCAGCCGGGTCTCGTCGGTGAACCCGCGGCCGTCGTCGACGGCGGTGAGCGTGAACGGGATCGGCGGCCGGTCCGGCATCGTCATGGTGCCGCTGGTGCCTGCCTCGAACGGGCCGTCCAGCACGACTTCCCGCAGGCCCGCGTCCCATTCGGGCCAGCGCGACGTGTCCGTCCACAGTGGCCAGACGGCCGACGCGGGCGCGGTGGTGGTCTCGGTGTGCTCGTACTCGAACAGTGTCATGCGGGCATACTATATGCGCGCATATTAAATGGGCAACAGTGAGAATCGGCCGCGCGGATCGCCCGGAACTCAGTGGTGAGCCGAGCGCAGCTTCTCGTAGTAGGTCGCGCAATCCGCGTACGACGGCAGCAGCCCCTGTGCCTCAGCCTCCGCCAGCGTCGGGGCGGAACGGTCCTTTTCGGACACGATCGGCGTCAGATCGGCGGGCCACGGCAGGTCGAGCGCGGGGTCGAGTGGGCTGATGCCGTGCTCGCCCGACGGGTTGTACGGCTCCGAGCACAGGTACGCCATCGCCGTGTTGTCCTCGAGTGCCACGAACGCGTGGCCCAGGCCCTCGGCGACGTACACGGCGCGGAAGTCCTTCGCGTCGAGCAGGACGGAGTCACACTGGCCGAAGGTGGGGGAGCCGGTGCGCACGTCGACGATCACGTCGAGCAGGGAGCCGGCGGGGCAGTAGACGTATTTCGCCTGGCCCGGCGGTACGTCGGCGAAGTGCACTCCGCGGATGGTGCCGCGGCGGGAGACGCTGTGGTTGGTCTGGCCCATGCGGATCGGGTGCCCGGTGGCGCTCAGCAGTGCCTCTTCCTGGAACGGCGCCACGAAGAGCCCGCGCTCGTCGTGGAACGCGCGGGGGGTGAACTCGTAGGCGTCGGCGACCTTCAGCGGGCGGAATTGCATGCGCTCACCTTATCGAGTGCCGCGCGGCGCGAAATGCGGGTGGCCGCGATCACTGAATCGGTTCGGAACCATTCAACAAAACCGGACGGACGTCTTGGGAATAGGGGTTTTTCGGCGGTTTTCCTCGGGAAGTCCATGGAATCTGTGACTTGAGCCGCACCGAGGGTTCGCCTCCGGAGGCGCTCCTGTCATGATTGGGAGACCGCAGCGTCCGCGGCCATCAGCCACACCCCACGGATCGGATGGCCGCTGTGACGCCTCGCCGACAGGCCGGCGCTACCGCGCTGGGCTGCCGTCCGGAGGACAAGTTCCAAGGGTGTGCGGGTGCGCCTTCGCCCGCCGCCAGTGGTCCCCCGCTCGCAGTCCCAGGAGTAATTCAGTGACGCAGATCCACCCCGCGAGTTCCGCGATCGCCGAGGGGCGAACGCCGGAAACGACGACAGGAACCCCGATGACCGACCAGGCCAGCACGGCCGCCACCGCCGCGCCGGTGACGGACGCCGAGATCTTCGCCGGGCACGAGGGCGGCAAGCTCTCCGTGGCGGCCACCCGGCCCATCTCCGACCCGCGCGACCTCTCGATCGCCTACACGCCCGGCGTGGCGAAGGTGAGCCGCGCGATCGCCGAGGACGCCGCCCAGGCGAAGCGGTACACCTGGGCCGACCGTCTCGTGGTGGTCGTCAGCGACGGCACGGCGGTGCTCGGCCTCGGCGACATCGGCGCGAGCGCGTCGCTGCCCGTCATGGAGGGCAAGTCGGTGCTGTTCAAGACGTTCGGCGGCCTCGACTCGATCCCGCTGGTGCTCGACACCACCGACGTCGACGAGATCGTGGAGACGCTGGTGCGCCTTCGCCCGTCGTTTGGCGCGGTGAACCTGGAGGACGTCTCGGCGCCGCGGTGCTTCGAGCTGGAGGACAAGCTCAAGGCCGCGCTCGACTGCCCGGTCATGCACGACGACCAGCACGGCACCGCGATCGTCACGCTCGCGGCGCTGCGCGGGGCGAACCTGGTGCTGGATCGCGCGATCGCCGACCAGCGCGTGGTCATCTCGGGTGCGGGCGCGGCGGGGGTGGCCTGCGCGAAGATCCTGCAGGAGGCCGGCGTCGGCGATGTCACGGTGCTCGACTCGCGCGGCATCATCCACTCGGGACGCGAGGGTCTGAACCCGATCAAGCAGCAGCTGGCCGCGACCACCAACTCCTCCGGTCTCACCGGCGGTCTCGAAGCCGCGCTGAAGGGCGCCGACGTGTTCCTCGGGCTGTCCAGCGCGACGATCGACCCCGAGCTGCTCGGCTCGATGGCCGACGACCCGATCGTGTTCGCACTGTCCAATCCGGACCCGGAGGTGCACCCGGCCGACGCGGCGCGCTACGCGGCGATCGTCGCCACCGGGCGCAGCGACTTCCCGAACCAGATCAACAACGTCCTGGCGTTCCCCGGCGTCTTCCGCGGCGCCCTCGACGCCGGTGCGCGCGCGATCACCGAGAACATGAAGCTGGCCGCGGCCGACGCCATCGTCTCCGTGGCGACCGACGACCTCGGCCCCGACCGCATCGTGCCGAGCCCGCTCGACCCGCGCGTCGCCCCTGAGGTCGCGGCGGCCGTCGCCAAGGCCGCGGTGGCCGACGGTGTGACCGGCTGATCGTCGTTGTGGGACAAGGGCTCCCCGCGCCTGGTGTGCGCGGGGAGCCCTTTGTGCCCGGACGGCCTTGCTCTGCGCCGGCGCCCTCGTGACACCGCCGCGAGCACACGCGGCTCGCCCTGTATCCGCGATTCTGGACTTGCCGGTCCATTTTTTGGTCGCCACGCTGGGGGCATGACGATCGACCTCGGCGCCTACGGCGTCTGGCAACCGGCCGCTCTGACCACCCCGGCGATGGCGAAGGAGGTCGAGCAGCTCGGCTTCTCCACGTTGTGGGCCGCCGGCCCACCAACCGACCTCGCGGGCCTCGACGAACTCCTCGAAGCCACCTCGACGCTCGTGGTCGGCACGAGCATCCTCAACATCTGGCACGGTGACCCCGCCGTCGCCGCGAAGGCGTACGACCGGCTGGTTTCGCGGTTCCCCGGCCGGTTCTGGCTCGGCATCGGTGCGGGGCACCCGGAGCACACGCGGGAGTTCACCAAGCCGCTCGCCGCGATGAAGAGTTACCTCGACGGCCTCGATGAGGGCGGCGTTCCGGTCGAGGGCCGTGCGATCGCCGCGCTGGGGCCGAAGATGCTGGAGCTCACGGCTTCGCGCGCGGGCGGGTCGGTGCCCTACCTCGTGCCGCCGTCGCACACGCGGCTTTCGCGTGCGGCGCTCGGCCCTTCCGCGCTGCTGGCGCCCGAGCAGAAGGTGGTGTTCGACCCGGACCCGGCGCGCGCCCGTGACACGGCGCGGCCACGTATCAAGCACCCGTACCTGGGCCTCACCAACTACACCGGCAACCTGCGTCGATTGGGCTTCACCGACGAAGACCTGGCCGGCGACGGCAGCGACCGCCTCGTCGACGCCGTCGTGGCCCGCGGTGACGCGGCCGCGATCGCCGGGCAGCTCGGTGAACACCACGACCAGGGCGCGAACCACGTCGCCATCCAGGTGATCACCACCCGCCACGCCGCCCACTCGGCCATGCCGGACGTCGAGCTGCAGGTCTACGACGACGAGGTCTTCAGTGTCTGCAAGGCACTGGCCGCGGAGCTGTTCTGAGCCACCGCGGTGCCCGGCTTCAGCGCAGCAGTTCCACCAGCCGGTGCCGCGGCACGTCCACGAGCCGCAGATCCGTGAGCTCGCGCGGCACGTCGAGCGCGACGTTCGCCAGCCGCGCGTGTGCCCGAGTCAGGACCTCCGACGGGTCGTCGACCATGTCCGCGGTGACCACGGCGTGGCGGTTGTCCGGCGTGCTGCGCAGGAATCGCAGGCGGTACTTGCCGGCCATGAGATCGGTGAGTGCCGCCTGCGAGGCCGCGTCGGCGAGGTCCGGGTGGTTGTTGGGCACGAGCAGCGCCAGGCGGCGCGCGTTGGTGCCGAGCAGGGTGCGCAGCAGCCACGGGCCGGGGTCGGCGGTGAGGTCCATGGCGACGGCGTCACCCTCGGGCGCGGACATCGACCAGTCGACGGGCCGGGTTTCCAGGGCCAGACCGCCTTCGGAGGCGATGTCGCGCAACGCGGACAGCAGCGTCGGCTTCGTGCCCGTGGCCTCCACGGACTGCGGCCCGTGGGTGTAGATGGCCGACTTTCCCTTGCCCCGGCCCGTTTTGCGGGCCTTCGCGGTGGGCTGGCAGACGTAGAGATCGGCGGCGGCGCCGATGGCCTGGGCGCCGTCGTAGCGGTTGAAGTCGGGCAGGATCGCCTCGAACGTGAGCCCGAGCGTCGCCAGCGAACGCTGCACCTGGGCGCCGAGTGCGGGGTGGCGGGGGCTGTAGCCGTAGGCCAGCAGGATGCGGCCCTCGGTCGGCTCGCGCAGCGCCTGCACGGCGCGGGCGGCGAACAGCCCCATGCCGTCCGGGGTGTAGGGCGGATCACTGAAGACGAGGTCCGCGCGGCCCGTCACGGCGGGCGGCAGGCCGACCCGCAGGTCGGCGTGCGCGGTGGCGACCTTCCGGTCGCTGGTGGAGTCCAGGTAGGACAGAACGCGCTCGTCGAGGTCCACCACGGTCAGCTCGGCCTCGGGGCACACGGCGTGCACGGCCAGCGACGTCAGGTCGTGGTCGCCGAGGAAGAGCAGGTGGGAGCGGCGCAGGTCGTAGCGGGCGTTGAGCCACAAAGCACGCCGCAGCACCGTCTCGGGCGTCGCCTGCACGTGGTCGAGGGCGGCGAGCGGTGCCGGCACGCCGGCGACCCAGCCGGAAATCGACGCGAGCAGCTTGGAATGCGCGGCCACGGCGTCGTCGAGCGGATCGGGCAACCGCGGCAAGCGGTACGCCTCGTACTTGGGCACCGCGTCGGGTGCGATCCGGACACCCGCGGCGGAACGCTCCAGATCACGCTCCAGCGCGGCCAGCACGTCCTCGACACTGCGCCGGGGTGCCGCGGCCAGGCGCACCAGGTCGGCCAGCTCGCGGGGACCCGAGCGGAGCAGGTCGATCACCTCGTACAGCGGGCGTACGCCGGCGCCGTGCGCGGTCAGGAGGTCGTCCAGAGCGGTCACCGGGGAAGACTAACCGGCCACAGTGCGGGAAAGGCTGCCAAGGCCCGCCGAGTGGGCTACGGTCGATCTGCATCTGACGTGGGGAGAAGTCCGTGACGATCGAGTTCCGCGATGTGACCAAACGCTATCCGGACGGCACGGTGGCGGTGAACGGACTCTCGCTCACCGTCGACGACGGCACCATCACCGTGCTCGTCGGCCCTTCGGGCTGCGGGAAGACCACGTCGCTGCGCATGATCAACCGCATGGTGGAGCCCACGTCGGGAGCCGTGCTGCTCGACGGCAAGGACGTGAGCGAGGGCGACGCCGCGCTGCTGCGCCGCGGCATCGGTTACGTGATCCAGCACGCCGGCCTCTTTCCACACAGGACGGTGCTCGACAACATCGCGACCGTGCCGCTGCTGTCCGGCTGGGACAAGCGCAAGGCCCGCGCCCGCGCGGCCGAGCTGCTGGAGACCGTCGGCCTGCCGAAGGAGCTGGGCAAGCGGTATCCGGCGCAGCTTTCGGGTGGCCAGCAGCAGCGCGTGGGCGTGGCCCGGGCGCTCGCGGCCGACTCGCCGGTGCTGCTGATGGACGAGCCGTTCTCGGCCGTCGACCCGATCGTGCGCGAGGAGTTGCAGGACGAGCTGCTGCGGCTGCAGTCGCAGCTGGGCAAGACCATCGTGTTCGTCACGCACGATATCGACGAGGCCGTGCGGCTCGGCGACAAGATCGCGGTGCTGCGCGTGGGCGGCGTGCTCGCCCAGTACGGCACCCCGTCCGATGTGCTGCGACACCCGGTGGACGACTTCGTGGCGTCGTTCGTCGGCCGCGACCGCGGCTACCGCGGTCTGTCCTTCGTGTCCGCCGGCGGCGTCGAGGTGTCCCCCGTGGACGTCGTGGAGCTCGGCACGAAGCTGCCGGAGCCGTCGAAGAGCTGGCAGCTCGTCGTGAATTCCGAGAAGCAGCCCCGCGGCTGGCTGCCACCGAACTCCACTGTGGACGGTGAGCTCGCCGAGGGCGACATCGTGGCCGGCGGATCCCTCTACGTGCAGGGCACGCCGATCCGCGGCGCGCTCGACGCCGCCCTGTCGTCGCCTGCCAGCCTCGGCGTGGTCGTGGACGAGGAACACCGCGTGGTGGGCACCGTCTTGGCCCACCAGGTCCTGGACGTGATCGAGGCCACCCCGCAGGCGTTCTGATGGGCGGGTTCTTCGACGAGCTCGGGCGTTACCTGGGCAGCGCGAACAACCGCGGCGAGATCCTCGGTGACCTGGGCGAGCACATCTACCTCGCGTTGGTGCCGCTGGTGATCGGGATCGTGCTCGCCATCGTGCTGGGCTGGCTCGGGCACCGCTGGCAACCGGTGCGCAGCGTGCTGCTGGTGGTGGCGAACCTGCTGTACACGATCCCGTCGCTGGCGCTGTTCGTGGTGATCCCGGGTCTGATCGGGTCGAAGATCCTCGACAGCGTCAACGTGATCGTCGCGCTCACGATCTACACCGCGGCGCTGCTTGCGACCACTTCGGACGATGTGTACGCGCAGCTGAAGCAGAAGCTGCCGGCCGGGTTCGAGGTCCTTGACCAGGCCCCGGCGCAGGACAAGGACTTGCTCGTGGTGCGCCCCAAACTGGCGGCCTCCGGCGTCCGCACGTTCTCGGACCTGGGCCGGCGCTGCGGCGAGCTGGTGATGGGCGGGCCGGGCCAGTGGAGCAGCCGGTGGAAGGACCGCATCGAACAGCTGTACGGCTGCTCCTTCAAGGAGATCCGCACCACCGACACCGGCGGCCCCGTCACCGTGGCCGCGCTGAAGTCCGGCGAGGTCCAGGTGGCCGACCTGTTCAGCACGTCGTCGACGATCATGTCCAACGGCTTCGTCCCGCTGGACGACGACAAGAACATGTTCCCGGCGCAGAACATCGTGCCGCTCGTCGCCCGCGGGACTCTGTCCCCGGCCGAGGTCGCCGCCCTGAACCGCGTCTCGGCCGCCCTGACGACCGACCAGCTGACCGAGCTGAACGTGCAGTTCACCGACGAGAAGCGCAACCCGCTGGACATCGCGGACGACTTCCTGGCGCGCAACCACCTGAAGGCTTGAGCCGTCAGCGGAACTCGTGCACGACCTCGATCTCACCGATGATGTGCCGGTTGAACTCCTCCAGCTCCTCGGCCGGCACCCACAGTTCGAGGATCGTCTCGCCGCCCGCCTGCCGCACCGGGCATCGGCTTTCCTTCACAGTCGTTCGAACGCGGGCGCGTACCGGAAGGCGCCGCAGTTTTCCGGCTTGTGGGCACTCAGCGTGCGGCCTTGGAAGTGCTGAGCCCACTCGGGCTCCGGCGGCGTGATCCCCAGCTGCTCGGCCGGCACGAACCCGAACCTGCGGTAGAACCCCGGGTCGCCCAGCAGGACCACGAGTGCGAACCCGAGCGCATCGGCGGCCTCGAGCGTCGCGTGCACGAGCGCAGACCCCGCCCCACGGCGCTGAAACTCCGGCAGCACCCCGAGCGGCCCGAAGCCCAGCGCGGACTTCGGATCGTCCCCGAGCAAAGCCGGGCTCGAGCACACGTGGCCTGCGACTTCGCCGTTGTGCTCGGCGACCAGCGACAACGCGGGGATGAGGTCCCCGTCCGCCCGTAGCCCGTCGACGAGCACGGCCTCGGGCACCGTGGTGAGCCCGGGCTGCGCGAACGCGGCCGTGTGCACGGCTCGGATCGCGGTCTCGTCGCCGCGAACGGCTTGGCGGATCAACATGGGGTGAATTCTTCCTGGCCGCGCGTGCGCGGGTAAAACCGTTTCTCCCAGCACGCGAATGGTCCGAACAGCGCAACGCGGTGAAAACCTCCGAGACGACTCTTCTTCCTGCGGCCAGTCCGCGCACTTAGCCTCAGGCCAACTGGTGTCCGCGCTGGTCGAGGAGGGACGAACTGTGCGCAAATCTCGGGGAACAGTGACTAGAAGCCTGACGATCCTGGGGAGTGCCGCCTCGATCGCGACCGTCACCGTGATCGGGAGTGGCGTGGCGTCCGCTCAGGAGGGCGCGATCGTCGGTGCGGGTGGTGCCGGCGCGGTGAAGGACAGCTACCTCGTGGTGCTCAAGGACGGCACCTCGGTGGAGTCGACGGCGAAGACCGTCACCGGCCGCCACGGCGGCTCGGTCGTGCGCACGTTCTCGAAGGCGCTGCGCGGCTTCACCGGCACGATGTCCGAGACGCAGGCCAAGCGCACCGCCGCCGACCCCGCTGTGTCCTTTGTGGAGCAGAACCGCGTGGTCCACGTCATGACGGACCAGCCGGACCCGCCGTCGTGGGGCCTCGACCGGGTGGACCAGCGCGAACTGCCGCTGGACGCGGACTACAGCTACAGCACGACGGCGGCCGACGTGCACGCCTACGTGATCGACACCGGGATCAACCTCACCCACTCCGAGTTCGACGGCCGCGCCGTGTCCGGCTACGACTTCGTAGACAACGATTCCGACGCCACCGACTGCTACGGCCACGGCACCCACGTCGCCGGCACGATCGGCGGCACGACTTTCGGCGTGGCGAAGGAAGTCAGCCTGACGGCGGTCCGCGTGCTCGACTGCACCGGCAGCGGCACGCTCGACCAGGTCGTGGCCGGCATCGACTGGGTCACCGAGAACGCCGAGCTGCCGGCCGTGGCGAACATGAGCCTCGGCGGCCCCGTGTCCACTGTGGTGGACGAGGCCGTGCAGCGGTCGATCGCCGCCGGTGTCACGTATGGCATCGCGGGCGGCAACTCCTACGGCGGCAGTGCGTGTGACGCCTCGCCCGCCCGCGTGCCCGAGGCGATCACCGTCGGCGCCACCACGGACACCGACGCCAGGTCCGCCTTCTCCAACACTGGCACGTGTCTCGACCTCTTCGCTCCGGGCTCCGACATCACGTCCGCCTGGATCGGCAGCGACACCGCGACCAACACCATCAGCGGCACGTCGATGGCGACTCCGCACGTGGTCGGCACCGCCGCGCTCTACCTGGCGGACCACCCATCGGCCACACCGGAAGAGGTCCGCGATGCGCTGGTGGACGCGGGGACGAAGGACGAGATCACCGACGCGGGCACGGGGTCGCCGAACGTCCTGGTGTACTCCGGTACCGACGGCACCGGCGACCCCGATTGACGAGTTGTCTCCCGGGGTCAACCCTTCGACGTGGAAGCAGAAACCTCTGACTCACGTCGCGTAAGCACCAACGGCCCATCCTCCGTCACGGCCACCGTGTGCTCGGAATGCGCCGTCCGGGAGCCGTCGGCCGAGCGGATCGTCCAACCGTCGGGGTCGTACACGATGCGGTCTGTCGTGCGCGCGAACCAAGGCTCCAGCGCGAGCGTGAGACCCGGGCGGAGTTTCAAGCCGCGCCCGGCCGTGCCCTTGTTGGAGACGTGCAGGTCCTCGTGCATGGTGCGGCCGATGCCGTGGCCGCCGAACTCCGTGTTGACCGGGTAGCCGTGAGAGCCGGCCACCGCGTAGATCGCCGCGGAGATGTCGCCCAGGCGGTTGCCCGGCAGAGCCGCCGAAATCGCCGCCTCCAGCGCTTCTTCCGTGGCCCGGATGATCCGCAGGTCCTCCTCGGCCGGAGTTCCGACGATGACCGTGCGCGCCGAGTCGGCGACCCAGCCGTCGATGCCGACCGCGAGGTCCGCGGTGAGCACGTCGCCGTCACGCAGTACGTAGTCGTGGGGGAGGCCGTGCAGGACCGCGTCGTTGACCGAAAGGCAGATGACGTTGCGGAACGGTCCCTTGCCGAACGAAGGCGCGTAGTCCCAGTAGCACGACTCCGCCCCGCGCCGCTTGATCATGCCGCGCGCGTGGTGCTCGAGGTCCAGGAGGTTGACGCCCACGTCGGCGAGCCGGCCGACCTCGGTGAGGACCTCCGCGACGAAGCGGCCGGTCACGTGCATGCGGTCGATCTCCGCAGGCGTCTTCAGTTCGATCACGAAAAACCTCGCAGCACGAAAGGTATAGTTATACCGCCACCTTAACACTGGCCGGTATAGAAATACCACCAAACGCCCGGAGGCCACCACGGGCGAACCGTGGTGGCCTCCGGAGAAAACCAGCGATCAGTCGAACGCCTTCGCGATCAGCGCCTTCTGCTCCACTTCGTGCACCTTGGACGAACCCGCCGACGGCGCGGCCATCGGGCGGCGCGAGACGACCTGCAGGCCGGCGAAGACCTCCGGGAACTTCCGCGGCAGGTTGAGACCGAAGAACGGCCACGCGCCCTGGTTCTCCGGCTCCTCCTGGACCCACGCGATCTGCGTCGCGTTGCTGTAGCGCTCGATGGCGGCGAGCAGCTTGCGCTTCGGCAGCGGGTAGTACTGCTCGATGCGCACGATCGCGACGTCGTTCGCCTCGCGCTTATTGCGCTCGGCCACCAGTTCCCAGTAGAGCTTGCCCGAGGTCAGCAGCACCTTGCGGACGCCGTCGGGGTTCTGCGTGGTGTCGTCGATGACGGACATGAAGCGGCTCTGGCCGGTGAAGTCCTCGACCGCCGACGTCGCGGCCTTGTTGCGCAGCATCGACTTCGGCGTGAAGACCACCAGCGGACGCTGGATGCCGTCGAGGGCGTGGCGGCGCAGCAGGTGGAAGTAGTTCGCCGGGGTCGACGGCACGGCGACGGTCATCGAGCCCTCGGCGCACAGCGAGAGGAAGCGCTCGATACGGCCGGACGTGTGGTCCGGGCCCTGGCCCTCGTGGCCGTGCGGCAGCAGCAGCACGACGTCGGAGCGCTGGCCCCACTTGGCCTCGCCCGAGGAGATGTACTCGTCGATCACGGTCTGCGCGCCGTTGACGAAGTCACCGAACTGCGCTTCCCACATGACCAGCGACTCGGGGTTCGCCACGGCGTAGCCGTACTCGAAGCCGACGGCCGCGTACTCCGACAGCGCCGAGTCGTAGATCATCACGCGGCCCTGGCCCTCGGCCAGGTTCTGCAGCGGCGAGTACTCCTGGCCGGTCTTGCGATCGATGAACACCGAGTGCCGCTGCGTGAACGTGCCGCGGCGCGAGTCCTGGCCGGACAGCCGCACCAGGCGGCCCTCCATCGCCAGCGAGCCGAACGCGAGCAGCTCGCCGAACGCCCAGTCGACGTCGCCTTCGCGCGACATCTTGTGGCGGCGCTCCATAACCGGCTTCACGCGCGGGTGCGGGGTGAAGCCCTCGGGGACGTTGACGAACGCGTCGCCGATGCGCTCCACGACTTCCTGCGAGACGGCAGTGGTGACCTTCGCCGGCACCTGCTGCTCTTCCTCGACCGAGGGGCTCGCCTTCGCCGGGTGCTTCTCGAGCTCGCGCACCTCGTTGAAGACGTGCTCCAGCTGGCTGGAGAAGTCGCGCAGCGCCGCTTCGGCCTCTTCGACGGAGATGTCCCCGCGGCCGATCAGCGACTCGGTGTAGGTCTTCCGGACCGAGCGCTTGGTGTCGATGATGTCGTACATCGCCGGCTGCGTCATCGAGGGGTCGTCGCCCTCGTTGTGGCCGCGGCGGCGGTAGCAGATCAGGTCGATGACCACGTCCTTGTGGAACGCCTGGCGGTACTCCACGGCCAGCTTGGCCACCCAGTGGGCGGCTTCCGGGTCGTCGCCGTTCACGTGGAAGATCGGCGAGCCGATCATCTTCGCGACGTCGGTGGCGTACTGCGACGAGCGCGAGTGCTCGGGCGCGGTGGTGAAGCCGACCTGGTTGTTCACGATCACGTGCACGGTGCCGCCGGTGCGGTAGCCGCGCAGCAGCGCGAGGTTCAGGGTCTCGGCCACGACGCCCTGGCCCGCGAAGGCCGCGTCGCCGTGCATCAGGACCGGCAGCACGGTGTAACCCTCGCCGCCCTTGTCGAGGATGTCCTGCTTGGCGCGGACGATGCCCTCGAGCACCGGGTCGACCGTCTCGAGGTGCGACGGGTTCGAGGCCAGCGACACCTTCGTCTCGCCGTCGCCGAACATCCGGAAGTACTTGCCCTCGGCGCCGAGGTGGTACTTCACGTCACCGGAGCCGTGGGCCTGGCCCGGGTCGAGGTTGCCCTCGAACTCCTGGAAGATCTGGCTGATCGGCTTGCCGACGATGTTGGCCAGCACGTTGAGGCGGCCGCGGTGCGGCATGCCGATCACGACCTCGTCGAGCTCGTGCTCGGCGGCCTTGTCGAGGATGGTGTCGAGCAGCGGGATCGCCGTCTCGCCGCCTTCCAGCGAGAAGCGCTTCTGGCCGACGTACTTCGTCTGCAGGAAGGTCTCGAACGCCTCGGCGGCGTTGAGCTTCGACAGCACGTACTTCTGGACGGTGGAGTCCGGCTTCTCGTGCGGGATCTCCACGCGGTCCTGGATCCAGCGCCGCTCCTCGGGGTCGAGGATGTGCGTGTACTCGATGCCGACGGTGCGGCAGTACGAGTTGCGCAGCACGCCCAGGATGTCGCGCAGGGTCATGCGCTCCTGGCCGGAGAAGCCGCCGACCGGGAACTCGCGGTCGAGGTCCCAGAGGGTGAGGCCGTGGGAGATGACGTCGAGGTCGACGTGGCTGCGCTGGCGGTAGTTCAGCGGGTCGGTGTCGGCCATCAGGTGGCCGCGCGTGCGGAACGCGTCGATCAGCTCGATCACGCGGGCGGTCTTGTCGACCGGGCCCTCGGGGATGTCGGCGACCCAGCGGATCGGCTCGTACGGCAGGCGCAGGCTGGTGAAGACGTCGTCGTAGAAGCCGTCGCCGCCGAGCAGTAGCTCGTGGATGCGCTTGAGGTACTCGCCCGACTCGGCGCCCTGGATGATGCGGTGGTCATAGGTGGACGTCAGCGTCATGATCTTGCTGACGGCCAGGTCGACCAGCGTCTTCTCGCTCGTGCCCTCGAACGCCGCCGGGTACTGCATGGCGCCGACGCCGATGATCGCGCCCTGGCCGGCCGACAGGCGCGGCACCGAGTGGTTGGTGCCGATGCCGCCCGGGTTGGTCAGCGAGATGGTGGTGCCGGCGAAGTCGTCCGCGGTGAGCTTGTTGTTGCGGGCCTTCTTGATGATGTCCTCGTACGCCTGCCAGAACTGCAGGAAGGACATGTCCTCGACACCCTTGACCGAGGCCACGACGAGGGTGCGCGCACCCTCCTTGCCCTTCATGTCGATGGCGAGGCCGAAGTTCACGTGTTCCGGCGTGACCGAGAACGGCTTCCCGTCGATCAGCTGGTAGTGCCGGTTCATGTTCGGGAAGTCCTTCAGTGCTCGCACCATGGCGTAGCCGATGAGGTGCGTGAAGGAGATCTTGCCGCCGCGGGTGCGGTTGAGGTGGTTGTTGATGACGATGCGGTTGTCCGCCATCAGCTTCGCCGGGACGGCGCGCACGCTGGTCGCGGTGGGCACCGTCAGCGAGGCGTCCATGTTCTTCGCGATCGCCGCGGCGGCGCCGCGCAGCTGCTTGGTTTCGGGCTCTTCCTTCCCCACCGGCGTGGCGGCGGGCGCCTTCTCGGCGGCCTTCGGAGCCGGCTTCGCGGGCGCGCTCTTCGGGGCCGGCGCCGGCGCCATGATCATGCCGTACCACGTGGCCATCGACAAAGTCACCGAGCGCTACCTGGGCAGCCGCAAGATCGGCACCAC